>JBIIXM010000239.1:0-3296 GCA_044338435.1 Flavobacterium sp.
CATTAAAACGGCTTTGGCTATTTAAGATTGTCGTTGGTTACATTGGGAAAGGTTACCGTTGCCAAACAAATGGCCAAACCTGAAATAGCCAAAGCCGTTTTAATGGCAAATGCTTTTCCCATAACCCTGTATCCCATAATAACAAATGGCAAATTAACACCGATGATGAGCATATATAGCGGAATCTTAGTCAATATCGAAATCAGTAAAGAAATACCCGTAGCACCACCGTCTATAAAGTGGTTGGTCAGCAAAAAGCCTTTGAATCCGAAAGAAGCTGAAAAAATCCCCAAAGTGATCAAAATGAAATCTTTCGAATTTCTTTTGGCCAAGATGATAAACTCACGGTAGCCCTTTGCTAATTCGTATTTAGAATAGCTTTTGATTTTGCCGCTTTTTTTGCGCGGTTTTTTCAGTATGGTTTCGATTATGATTTTTTCCCAAAGTGAATTCATAAACTGATGTTTAAGTGCTTGTAATGATTTATTGTGTTAATGTACGATAAATTGGCAAAAAGGACAAATGGTTATAAGGGTTTGTTCTTAATTTCTTTGGTAGCAATGGCCGATACTTTGTTTTCGGCATCAATGGTTATTTTGAGTTCTCTCTTGAACATTGGCTTTTCATATTGAATATCGTATCGAAATACATAGTCGTTAGTGATTTCGTTGTGTAGAATTTCCACCAACTTCAAGTCGATAAACCGCCCGTTGCGCAAGATGATTTTTTGACAAGTGGCTGAGATTTTCTCGGCAGTAGCATTGGCAATCACTTTCGGAGTAGCTTCGGTCGTGGAAAACGCCTTAAAACGTGAAGTGTTGCAGGCTTCCAATACTCTTTTGCCTAGGTCGTAGGCTCTGCTTTTTTTGAGTGTTTCTACAGCTTCCGGTTTTACAATGACTGCCGTTCTTTTTTCGGCTACCGCTATTTCCGGAGTGTTTTTTTGGGTTTTACAGGACGCAAGAAATAGAATAGGGAGTAAGATTATTATTTTTCTCATGGCTGTTTTTTTTGAATGGGCAAAATACCTTTTTCTAGAGCGTAAGCCTAACAGATTAACATTTTGATAATATCGATTCTGTTGATATAACTATTGAAACTATTCATTTTTTACCGAATGATTTCAGCATCGAATTTGTATTTTTGGAATGCTAAAAATAAAGTACTATGAAAATTGTTATTTCCCCGGCCAAATCGTTGAATTATGAAAAAACGGTACCGGTAACAACGTATACCGAACCGCAATTTTTAAAACAAGCGGCGACTATTCAGAATACTTTAAAAAAGAAAAGGCCTAATGAACTGTCTGAATTGATGGATATTTCGGCTAAGTTGGCGGACCTCAATTGGCAACGCAACCAGGATTGGCATTTGCCTTTTACCGCTGAAAATGCACGTCAAGCAGTATATGCTTTCGACGGCGATGTGTATACCGGTTTGGATGTTTACACCTTGTCGGAAGCTAAAGTAAGCGTTTTACAAGACAAACTCCGAATCTTATCGGGTTTGTACGGTTTGCTCAAACCACTCGATTTAATGCAGGCGTATCGCCTGGAAATGGGCACTACTATGCCGATAGGGAAAAATAAAAACTTGTATGAGTTTTGGAAGAAAACCATCACCAAGGCGTTGAACGATGAATTGCAAAAAGATGAGTTGTTTCTCAATTTGGCCAGTAACGAATACTTTAGTGCTGTTGATGCCAAAATGTTAAAAGTACCTGTGATTACCCCTGAATTCAAAGACTACAAAGACGGCAAACTCAAAATGATCAGCTTTTTTGCCAAAAAGGCGAGAGGCTTGATGGTACGTTATATTATAGATACCAATGCCGAAACCATCGACGATTTAAAAGGTTTTAATTATGAAGGTTATGCCTTTGATGCGAATTTGAGTAAGGGGAATACGTTGGTGTTTACGAGGTAAGGGAAAAGGCCCTTCGACTCCCGAAGCTTCGGGACAGGGTGACAAAATAAGAGATAGCTAAGTATTTGACCACGGATGGCACGGATTGGAAACCTTGTGTTCTTACTTTTTAGTTGTGTTAATGTACTTATGGGTGTTTATTTTACAGCTCTTTTCAATAGCCATCTATAAACTTGTCCTCCCGTGGGTTCCGAGATTGTATAGGCTTGAACAAATTCCCAACCCTGCTGTCCCATATAATTCATTGCTTCTACCATAGTAGAAAATGTTTTGGCCTTTCCCTTTTTTTCATCAATAATGTAACCGCTTTCAAATTCGTTTTCGGTATCTCCATAATCAACCAAAACATTCAAATTTTGTTTTATACTGAAAAGCTTTCTATTGTCAACACCTACAAGTTCGCAATAAACATATTTTATTGGGGAATAATTTTCATCGTTAGGCTTTGAAATTAATCGGATGTTATAATACTTGTTGTTTTCAATTGTGCCTGAATTTCCATCTAAAGTTGTATAGTTTACATTACTCATCACTTTGACCGGATTTATAACATCTAAAGTTGTATTGTCTTTTAAATATATTCTGTAGATTTTTTTTTCTTGGCTAAATACTGATAGAGAAGCGAATAATAAAAAGTATAAAATGGTTGTCTTCATAAACTTTGACTTTACAGGTTTTAAGTATTTTTTTTTGTGGGGGGGAAGTTAAAAAATATATTCCAACGTTTAAAAAAGTACTATAATTAAATTATTTACCACTACCGCTCAAAAGTCAAGTTCGCCTAGTAACCGTAGGTGTTGCCGAGTTTTTGACCACAGATGGCATGGATTTGACTGATTTTCATGGATTTTTAAAGCGATCATTCAAAAAAATACCTTTATACAACACCGATTTAAGGATATACTTCCAGGTTTAGTTTTAGGCATAAAAACCTTGTGGCAAAACAATCAATCAATTTCAAAGATGCCACAAAATTGTGGCAAACTATTTGCTGATTTAAAGTATTGTCACAAAATAATTAACTATGGAAGAAGGTTTAAACCCCAGAGAAATATTGGGTCTTACTCAAAGTCAGATAGCCAGTTTATTAAAGGTAAGCCGTAGCCTTTGGTCTATGTATGAGCGTAAGGAACGCTATTTACCGGACTCGGCTTCTTCGGTTTTGAACGAGATGTTGGTTTATGCACAATCAGCAGAAGCCAAAACAGCGCCTAAAACCGAGCAGCAGTTGGAGCAAGCAGCAGCGTTGCAAGAGGCTCTAAAAGAAATGCTCGATGAAAATGAATTCCAACGGGAACATGTATCCAGGAAGTTAGCTCCATTGGAGAAAAAATACCAAGCCCAATGCAATGCCTTGCCATTGTTAGCCT
>JBIIXM010000240.1:0-3294 GCA_044338435.1 Flavobacterium sp.
TTCCTATTCAAATTTTCAAATGGTAACATTTCCAATAGCTTAATTAAACTATCTTTGCACCTTCAAAATTCTAAGAAGTCTAATAATCTAAGAAGTCTAACAATCTAACATGATTACAGTTAACGACATAGCCGTCGAGTTTGGCGGTACAACTCTTTTTAGCGAAGTGACTTTCGCCATCAACGAAACCGATAAAATTGCCTTGATGGGTAAAAACGGCGCCGGAAAATCAACCTTACTTAAAATCGTTGCCGGACAAAACAAACCTTCTCGAGGGAATATTTCAGCGCCTAAAGAAGCCGTTATCGCTTATTTGCCACAGCATTTGTTAATGGACGACAATTGCACCGTAATGGAAGAAGCGTCGAAAGCCTTTGCCGAAGTGTTTAAAATGAAAGCAGAAATCGATGCCATCAACGAACAGTTAACCATTCGCACCGATTACGAAAGCGATGAGTACATGAAGTTAATCGAGCGCGTATCGGAGTTGAGTGAGAAATATTATTCTATCGAAGAAGTCAATTACGAAGCCGAAGTAGAGAAGGTGTTGAAAGGATTGGGTTTTGAAAGAGACGATTTTCAGCGACCTACTTCTGAATTTTCCGGTGGTTGGCGAATGCGCATCGAGTTGGCTAAGATTTTATTAAAGCAACCCGATTTGATTTTGTTGGATGAGCCAACGAACCACTTGGACATGGACAGTATTCAGTGGTTAGAAGATTTCTTAATCAATCAGGCGAAAGCGGTAATGGTGATTTCCCACGACCGTGCGTTTGTAGATAATATTACCAATCGTACCATAGAAGTCACGATGGGGCGCATTTACGATTACAAAGCCAAGTATTCTCATTATTTGGAATTGCGCAAAGACCGTCGCATTCACCAACAAAAAGCCTACGAAGAGCAACAAAAATTCATAGCCGAAAATCAAGCGTTTATCGAGCGTTTCCGCGGTACTTTTTCGAAAACCGAGCAAGTGCAATCGCGTGTTCGCATGTTGGAAAAATTGGTGTTGGTTGAGGTAGACGAAATTGATAATTCTGCGTTGAAGTTGAAATTTCCACCTTCAGTACGTTCCGGACAATATCCGGTTATTGTGCGCGATTTGGAGAAATCGTATGGAGATAAAGTTATTTTTAAAGATGCCAATATGGTTATTGAGCGTGGTCAGAAAGTAGCTTTTGTCGGGAAAAACGGAGAAGGAAAATCGACCATGATCAAGGCGATTATGAAAGAAATCGAAATCAACGGCGGTTTGGTAGAAATAGGACACAACTGTCAGATTGGGTATTTTGCCCAAAACCAAGCAGCCTTATTAGACGAAAATGCTACGATTTTTGAAACCATCGATGCTATTGCCGTGGGCGATATTCGTACGCAAATCAAAAACCTCTTGGGTGCTTTTATGTTCCAAGGCGATGACATTCAGAAGAAAGTTAAAGTGCTTTCCGGTGGTGAAAAAACGCGTTTGGCGATGATTAAATTGTTGTTGGAACCGGTGAACTTGTTGATTCTCGATGAGCCTTCGAATCACTTAGATATGAAAACCAAAGACATCATTAAAGAAGCCTTGAAAGAGTTTGACGGTACCTTAATCTTGGTATCGCACGACCGTGATTTCTTAGACGGTTTGGCGGAGAAAGTATTCGAGTTCGGTAACAAACGCGTGAAAGAACATTTTGAAGACATCAAAGGATTCTTGGCACACAAGAAAATGGAGAGTTTAAAGGAGATAGAGAAGAAGAATTAAGATTTTAGTATTAAATATTAAGATAAAAAACCGCCAAGTTCTGAGAACTTAGCGGTTTTTCGCATTAACAAATAACCACAATTTATTATTCTAAAGCGAAGCGAACATTTACATCGCTTGCGATTGTAATTTTTTCAAATTCTATGTTTTCGTTATACTCATTTGATTTTGTTTTATAGGCTACTTCTTGCAGGGCTAGTCCACGAATTCTAATTTGATTGGCATTTCCTCTGTAAGAATTAATTTTAATTTGACTAACAAACAATGCTTTTCCGATATTCTGTCCCAATGGCTTAGTAAAACTAATGGCATTCGCTTTCGCATTTTCCATCGCTTTAGTATTCATGAGCAATTGGAGTTTGCTTTCTTCGGAATGTTCCAATTTGTCGATTCTTACATTAGAAATGCCTAATTCTTCCAAGCCCATAAATACTTTTGCGGTTGATTTAGCATCATACACTAAAATCGAATACGACTTGGCTTTTTGGATGTCGGTTTGCTTGAGGAAGAACTTTTTGTAGTTGCTCATCATGTCTTGCATCGTCACGTTTTTCTCGGTATCAATGCCAAGCGATTTGAGTTTGTTAAGCATTTCGCTTTCCAATTCTTCCACCGATTTTTTGCCTTTGGTGTCTTTCTCGGAAATGAGTACATCGATGTAAATGCGATTGGGTGTAACCAAAGTATCGGCTTTGCCTTGTGCTTCCAAATAAGGTTTGTCGATAAAGTTTTTCTCTTGACTGTGTAGTAAAGCGCTACTAAAGACAACCAATAATAAAATGATTTTTTTCATGTTTGTATGAGAGATTGATTTAAAAGGAAACGATTTTTTGTCGGAAATAGTATGTTTGGGTTTCAAAACCCTGCCGTTGTGCATCCGACAGGGTTTCATCATCACCCAAAAAAACACTCAACTTTTTTATTGTACGGCTTCAACTAAACGAATGAACTCCGCTTTGTAGCCATCTTGGTCGTAAGCCAAACCTTCGCGGGCTAATTGCGCAATGGCGGCTGAAGATTTATCGGTAACCAATTGCGAGTCTCTCAATTTCAATCCGAACCAAGCGACTGCTGTGCTGAATTTGAATCCGGCAGAAGTCTGGTTTAATGCAGAAACTTTGTTGGCAATAACTTCCACCATTTCAATGCTTTTGGCGCCATCCGGTTTTTTGTATCGGAATTTGATAGTTGCCAATTCGTCCTGAAATTGCGTTTTGCTTGGTTCCACTTTGGCGTATTTTAATTCGTCGATTTCGGTAAAAAAGTCGCTTTTAACATCCGCTGGAATGATTTCATACAAAGCCGTAACCGTATGGCCGCTACCCAATTCTCCGGCATCAATCGCATCGTTTTTAAAATCTTCCGGACGCAATTTTCGGTTTTCATAGCCAATCAATCGGTAGGCTTTTACATGCGCCGGATTGAACTCGATTTGAATTTTCACATCTTTGGCAATGGCAAACATAGAGCCTTTGAATTCTTTGCCTAAAAAGCGATTGGCTTCCTGAATGTTGTCGATGTAAGCATAATTGCCGTTGCCTTTG
>JBIIXM010000241.1:0-3280 GCA_044338435.1 Flavobacterium sp.
CTTCAAATCCTCATCCAAATAAATACCATTGTTCAAATTGCTGATTTGCGTCACCAATTCACTCGCATAAGCATTCCCTTCTTTCTCAGGATGGAAATAGGTTTCCGTTTTCAAGGCATCACCTCTTAACGCTACCACATTATCAATCCCCAAGAAATCTAAGTCAATCAATAAGTTTTCGGTATCTTCTTTGGTAAAACCACCACACAAGATATGCGGAATCGCATCTACATTGTATTTGTTCTGAATTCCGGCGCAAATCCCAACCGTTCCCGGACGTTTTTTCACAATTTTCTTTTGCAACAAACCATTCGGCAATTCTTTGTACTCATATTCTTCTCGGTGATAGGTTACATCAATAAACGGCGGATTAAACTCCATTAACGGATCAATGCTGTCAAAAATCGACTGTATGTTTTGTCCTTTCAAAGGCGGCAAAATCTCGAAAGAAAATAAAGGTTTGCCGTTGGCGTTTTCGATATGTTGGGTTACTTTCATAATTTTTGGTTGTATGTTGTGGGTTATATGTTGTAAGTTCCTAACCTGGAACTTACAACTTAGAACTTTTTAATCTGCAATATTTGGACTTAACCATTTTGTAGCTACCTCAGTTGCTATTCCTCTTCTTTTGGCGTAATCTACCACTTGGTCTTCTTTAATTTTTCCGAGGCCGAAATACTTGCTCTGCGGATGGGCAAAATAATAGCCCGAAACCGAGGCTGCCGGCCACATCGCCATGCTTTCAGTGAGTTTTACCCCAATGTTTTGTTCAACTTGTAATAGTTTCCAAATGGTTGGTTTTTCCAAATGGTCCGGACAGGCCGGATAACCAGGAGCCGGTCGAATCCCTTTGTATTCCTCGTTAATCAAATCTTGATTAGACAAATTTTCATCGGAAACATAACCCCAAATTTCACGGCGGACTTTCAAGTGCAGGTATTCGGCAAAGGCTTCGGCCAAACGATCGCCCAAAGCTTTCACCAAAATCGAATTGTAATCGTCCAATTGCTTTTCGAATTCAGCGGCTTTTTCATCCACCCCAAAACCGGTTGTCACACAAAAACATCCGATATAATCTTGTTTACCGCTGTCTTTTGGCGCAATAAAATCGGCTAACGCGATATTCGGCGCACCGGCAGTTTTTTGCGATTGTTGGCGAAGGGTTAAAAAGGTTGTAGGTTGTTGGGCTTCGACAGGCTCAGCCTGACAAAGTACTTCAATATCGTCATCATTTATGGTGTTGGCCGGGAAAATCCCTAAGATGCCTTTGGCGGTAAACCATTTCTCGGTTACGATTTGGTGTAGCATTGTTTGTGCATCGGCAAACAAAGCCGAAGCTTGCTCACCAACTACATCGTCTTTCAAAATCGACGGATATTTTCCAAACAATTCCCACGATTGGAAGAATGGTGTCCAGTCGATAAAATCAACCAAATCAGACAGTGCCACCTCAACGGTTTTGGTTCCGATAAAGTTGGGTTTTACCGGAGTGAAATTATCCCAATCGAATTGTAATTTATTTTTTCTGGCGTCTTCAATCGACAAATAATTTTTATCTCGACTGCGACTCAAATAACCTTCGCGCAATTGGTCGTATTCGGAACGCACTGCTTGCACGTAGCTGTCTTTGGTTTCGGCTTGCAGCAAATTACTGGCTACAGTTACCGCTCGAGACGCATCGTTAACGTGTACTACAGTCGATTGGTATTCCGGTGCAATTTTCACAGCTGTGTGCGCACGCGATGTGGTAGCGCCGCCAATCATGATTGGAATTTTGATATTGAGTTTGTCCATCTCTTTGGCCAAATACACCATTTCATCGAGTGAAGGTGTAATCAATCCGCTCAAACCAATGATGTCGACACTTTCTTTAACAGCCGCATCGATGATTTTTTCAGGTGGTACCATAACACCTAAGTCGATGATTTCAAAGTTGTTGCAAGCCAATACTACGGAAACAATATTTTTACCAATATCGTGTACATCGCCTTTTACGGTGGCCATGAGCACTTTCCCGGCTGAAGACGATTTGCCGTCTTTAGACGCTTCAATATAAGGTAACAAATACGCCACGGCTTTCTTCATCACACGGGCTGATTTTACCACTTGTGGTAAGAACATTTTCCCGCTGCCAAACAAATCGCCTACTACATTCATTCCTGCCATCAAATTAATTTCGATGACTTCAATGGGTTTTTCTGCCGAAAGTCGGGCTTCTTCTACATCAATTTCTATAAATTCGTCTATTCCTTTCACCAAGGAATGGGTTAGTCTTTCCTGAACAGAGCCGTTGCGCCATTCTTGGATGGCTTTTTCATTGGTTTTAAAATCACCTTTAAAACTCTCTGCTAAATCCAACAATCTTTCGGTGGCGTCTTCTCTTCGGTTGAGCAAAACATCTTCTACATGTTCTAACAAAACCGGATCAATTTCGTCGTAAATCTCCAACATTTCCGGATTTACAATACCCATAGTCATGCCGTGTTTAATGGCGTGATACAAGAAAGCCGAATGCATGGCTTCACGCACTTTATCGTTCCCGCGAAACGAAAACGACACATTACTCACTCCACCGGAAACACCGGCAAACGGTAGGTTTTCGCGTATCCATTGCGTGGCTTTGAAGAAGTCTAAAGCGTTTAACTTGTGCTCTTCCATACCCGTGGCTACCGGGAAAATATTCGGGTCGAAAATGATGTCTTCCGGTGGAAAATGAACTTCATTCACCAAAATATCATAACTTCTTTTACAAATATCGATGCGCCTTTGGTAGGTGTCGGCTTGGCCTTCTTCGTCAAATGCCATGACAATGACAGCCGCACCGTATCTTTTGATGAGTTTAGCATGATGGATAAAAGCTTCCTTTCCTTCTTTTAAGGAGATGGAATTCACCACACCTTTTCCTTGGATGACTTTCAAACCGGCTTCTATAATCTCCCATTTAGAGCTGTCAATCATCACCGGAACGCGAGCAATATCTGGTTCGGCGGCAATTAAGTTCAAGAATTTGGTCATGGCATAAACCCCATCCAACATCCCTTCATCCATATTGACATCGATGATTTGGGCACCGCCTTCTACTTGGGCACGGGCAATATCGAGGGCTTCTTCGTATTTTTCTTCTTTGATTAAACGAAGGAATTTGCGCGAACCGGTGACATTGGTGCGCTCTCCTACATTGATGAAATTACTTTCCGGTGTAACTATTAACGGTTCCAAACCGGATAATTTTAAGTATTTGGTTGCTTCCGCCATTATATCGTTTCTAAAATTGTTCTGG
>JBIIXM010000242.1:0-3247 GCA_044338435.1 Flavobacterium sp.
AAGCGATGTTTTCTACTATGCCGGATACTTCACTTCTAATTTCAATTTGCTCATTGGCTTCAATAGAACCGGAAAGGGAAATAGTATTCGAGAAATCCTGACCTTTTACCACATATATAGTAACCGGAGTGGCCGGTTTTTTGCCGCTTTTGTCGTTTCCTTTATCGCTTTCCGCTTTGTTTTTGGTGATTCTGTAGGCAATCATTCCGCCTAGGGCAATGACTAAAATAGTAATGACTAAGTTTTTTATTTTCATGAAAGAGAAAAGTAAATTATTGAAGTTAGTTGTAGTAGCAAAGTTACTTTTTACACACGGAAACCGCGGTAGCCTTAGATTTTATTTAACAGTTGTAGGTACAAATATTAGTTAACTGATGTAATTCCAGATGTTTTTCTTTTTGGTTAATTCGATATAAACCGAACGGAGCGTTTGGTGTTCCGGTAAGGTCATAGACGGATCTTTTTTAAGCAGTTTCATCGCTTCATGGCGCGCCAACAATAAGATTTCTTTGTCTTTGACTAAATCGGCGATTTGTAAATTCAACACACCGCTTTGTTGTTTACCCATGATATCGCCCGGACCGCGCAATTTTAAATCGACTTCCGCGATTTCAAATCCGTCATTGGTTTTGCACATGGTTTCTAAGCGAATTTTACTGTCGTTAGACAATTTAAAAGAAGTCATTAAAATACAATAACTCTGTTCTGCACCACGACCTACGCGACCTCTAAGCTGATGCAATTGTGATAAGCCGAAGCGTTCGGCACTTTCAATAATCATCACGCTGGCATTGGGCACATTTACGCCGACTTCAATCACCGTAGTAGCAATCATGATGTTGGTTTTGCCTTCGGCGAAGCGTTTCATTTCGGCATCTTTATCGGCAGGTTTCATTTTGCCGTGTACCATCGAAATGCTGTAGTGCGGCAACGGAAAATCGCGTGAAATACTTTCGTAACCATCCATCAAATCTTTATAATCCATCGTTTCACTTT
Source organism: Flavobacterium sp. (assembly GCA_044338435.1). Taxonomy (GTDB): domain Bacteria; phylum Bacteroidota; class Bacteroidia; order Flavobacteriales; family Flavobacteriaceae; genus Flavobacterium. The sequence continues at coordinate 997 of JBIIXM010000242.1, forward strand.
CTTGGATTAGCGGATAGACTATATATATTTGGCGGCCTTTGGCAATTTCATCTTTAATGAATTTCCAAACTTTCAAGCGATTACTGTCGTAGCGATGTACAGTTTGAATGGGTTTTCGACCCGGCGGTAGTTCGTCGATAACCGAAATATCCAAATCGCCATACAAACTCATCGCTAAAGTACGCGGAATAGGCGTTGCGGTCATGACCAAGATGTGCGGCGGAATTTCGTTTTTTTGCCACAATTTTGAGCGTTGTTCTACACCAAAACGGTGCTGTTCATCAATAATAGCCAAACCTAAATTTTGGAATTGTACTTTGTCTTCCAACAAAGCGTGCGTTCCGATTATGATGTGTAAACTGCCGTTTTCGAGTTCTTCGTGGATGATTTTACGTTCGGCGGTTTTGGTCGAGCCGGTGAGTAATTTGATGTTGATGTTGAGGTCTTTCGCCAATTCGGTTAATCCGTTGAAATGTTGGGTCGCTAAAATTTCCGTCGGTGCCATCAAACAACTTTGAAAGCCGTTGTCTAAGGCAATCAGCATCGCCATTAAAGCCACTATGGTTTTACCGGAGCCAACATCGCCCTGCAATAAGCGGTTCATTTGGGCGTTGGTTCCCATGTCGTTTCGGATTTCTTTCAGCACTTTTTTCTGTGCATTGGTCAATTCAAAAGGCAAATGATTTTTGTAGAAATTATTAAAATGTTCGCCAACCACAGTAAACGGATGGCCTTTGATTTTGTGTTTGCGAACGAGGTTTTTAGTTATGAGTTGCAGTTGGATAAAGAACAATTCTTCAAATTTTAATCGGAATTGCGCTTTAGCCAACAGCTCCGGACTTTTCGGAAAATGGATGTTGAACAGTGCAGCGCTTTTGGGAATCATCTTTAATTCCTCTAAAAGATTTTGCGGTAAGGTTTCTACAAAAAGGCCTTGGGTTTCCAAAAAAACCTGTTGCATCATTTTGTTGATTACCCTATTGGAAACACCTCTGTTGGTAAGGGTTTCCGTAGAAGGATAAACGGGTTGCATAGACGAGCGCAGGCTTTGTTGGTATTCTTGATGCAACTCCATTTCCGGATGTGCCATACTATACTGCCCGTTGAAATTAGTCACCTTCCCAAAAATGACATAAGGCGTATTGAGTTTGAGTGAATCCCGAATCCATTTGTGACCTTGGAACCAGTTGAGTTCCAATTGACCTGTATTGTCGGTAAAAACCGCAACCAATCGTTTTTTACCTTTGCCGAATTCGACTGTTTTGAGGTGAACGACTTTCCCAATAATTTGTACTTCGGCGGGATTGTTATTCAGCTCGTTAATTTGGTAATAACGAGTTCTGTCGATGTAGCGATTCGGATAAAAATTCAGCAAATCTTCATAGCGGTGAATGCCCAACTCTTTGCGCAACAATTCACCGCGTTGCGGTCCGACGCCTTTTAGGTATTCGATAGGAGTTTGAAGAAGGTTAACCGACATATAATTGGTTTAGCAAAGCCTTAGCGAAGATAGTTCAAAAATACATTATCTGAAATTTCATTTTCGATTCATTATGAATTTGGGGAATATTTTTCGTTATTTACAACAGTAAAACGGAATTTCTTTTATATGACAAAATACATCTCCGGTCTCAACGGAATAAGAGCTATTGCGGTTTTGATGGTTATTGTTTATCATCGCTTTCCGGCTGATCATTTTTTGAAAATCATACCGATTGGCCATTTTGGGGTAGATATTTTCTTTGTGCTGAGCGGTTATCTGATTTCCAGAATTTTACTGAATGGCGCCACTAAAATTGAAAACAATACCGCTACCGCTTTTCAATTGATTAAGAGTTTTGTTATCCGACGTAGTCTTCGCATTTTCCCGATTTACTATTTGTTGCTGTTCGTTTTGTATATCAATGACGGGATTGTAGGCAATAGTTTTAGGGAAAATTTTCTTTGGTACTTTTTTTACGGTTCTAATTTTCTGGTCTACTTTGAAGGCAAATGGTTCGGCTGTTTGGCGCATTTGTGGTCTTTAGCTGTAGAAGAACAATTTTACTTGGTTTGGCCATTTTTGGTGTTAGTACTTTTCAGAAAACGACTTTTAACTTTATTAATCGCTACTATTGTAATAGGCACATTTTCTCCATTATTTTTCGATGGTATTACTTATGTACTGACGATTTCTTGTGTAAACGCCTTCGGTATCGGCGCTTTATTGGCCTATGTAGAATTAAAGCGACCGGAATGGCAAACCGCTTTT
>JBIIXM010000243.1:0-3242 GCA_044338435.1 Flavobacterium sp.
GCCAGCCCGGATAAATCTTTTTATAGGTCTTTGAATTCGGTATGTTTCCTCTTCTTCCGGTTGGTAAATCGTAACCCATAAACTCGCCCAAACCAAAAGTTTTCAAGTGTTTACTCCAAACGTCAACGCCAACAGAAGCATTGCCAAACTTGTCGAGTGTTCGCATATAAGACGTGGAAAAGAAAGTATTACAAGATTCGTAAATACCGCGATGCAATTGAACCACGCCGCCATGACAGTGACATCGCATGAATCTTCCCGGTGCAAAGCTAAAACCGTGGTTACACACTACTGATGTATTCAAATCGATGGCGCCTTCTTGTAAAGCCACCAAGCCGGTTAAAATTTTAAAAGGAGAACCGGGCGGATATTGTGCCAACAATCCACGATCGTATAAAGGTTTTGCAATAGAGTCGTGGTACAACATCGTGTAATTTTTAGAACGTTGTCTACCCACTAAAATGGAAGGATCGTATGACGGTGCTGTGACTAAAGCCAGTATTTCTCCGGTTTTAGGTTCGATGGCCACTATACCACCGCGTTTGTTGACCATCAATTCTTCTCCGTATTGTTGTAAAACTGCATCAATGGTTAAATTAATGTCTTTTCCTTGTTCGGCAATCGTGTCAAAGCGACCTTCTTTGTAAGAGCCGATTTCACGGTTGTATTTGTCGCGTTGGATGTATTTTACCCCTTTGATGCCTCGAAGGATTTCTTCATAACTTTCTTCTACGCCTTGTTTTCCGATCAAATCACCGGATTTGTAGTATTTATTTTTTTCGATGATGCTTTCATTCACTTGAGTGATGAAACCGAAAATGTTGGCTCCAACAGAAACTTGGTAATCACGAAGGGAACGTTTCTGAATGTAAAAACCACTGAAATTGCGCTGTACTTCTTGAAAAGCGGCGTATTCTTTTTTGTTCAACTGCGCTAAAAACAACGAAGGCAGTCTCGGACTGTACACTTTGGCTTTGGCAATTTTTTTCAGAAAATCTTCTTTGGTGATGTTTAGCAACTGACAAAACTCCATAGTGTCAATATCTTTCACATCTTTTGGGATAACCATAATATCGTAAGACGGTTGGTTAGCCACTAAAAGTTTACCGTTTCGGTCGTAAATGTAACCTCTTTCGGGATATTCGTATTTAATCTTGATGGCGTTGTTATCTGACTTTAGTTTTAAAGTGTCATCGATAACCTGCAAATAAAACAACCGCAGCACCAATAAAGCAGTAGCCACAAAAATGATGGTTGGCAATAAAACTTTTCTCATCGTTTACTTGGCTTTATAATGTAAATTATAATAATACAAGTGATAAGGGTGAAGATAGTACTTAAAAAAGTACGCCATAAAATTTCCCACAAGAAGCTCAATTTAAAAACTTCCAGCAAAAACATAATCGAATGGTGTAGCACTACGGCTATCAATAAAAAGGAAAAGCGTTCCGGTGTTAAAACATCGTTGAGTTTTACGGTTTGGTACTCATAACTCAACCCGAAAGAGAATTTAAAAATTGCCGGTCTGAAATAGGCCAAAGTTATACATGCTGCAGCATGAACGCCGCCCGAATTGCAAAACATATCCATCAATATTCCCAAAAAGAAACTGGCAGCTAAGAGTCCGGTTTTGTTTCCGTTTACCGGGAAAAGGATAACGAAAAGGATGTAGGGAAACGGATTGATAAAGCCAAACAGATCAATGCGGTTAAAAATCAAAACTTGCGCGAAAAGCAACAAGATGAAGCGGGCAATATTTCCAAGTAAAGCACTATTCATCTTTTTTATTTTGATTTTCTAGTTTGGTAATCTCGTCGGCATCTTTGTTTTTAATGATGTAAACATGACCCAGATTGGTCATGTCATTAAACAACTTAATATCTAACGTGTAATAATTCGTTACATCATCTATATATACTTTATCAATGGTGCCAATGCCTATGTTCTCAGGGAAAATAATGGATTGCCCTCCGGTAACTATAGTATCGCCTTTTCGCACGCCGGCCAACCTTGGTACGTCAATCAATTGCACAAAGCCTGTGCTTTTTCCGTTCCAAACCAACGAACCAAAGTGATTTGACTTTTTGATTTTGGCGTTGATTTGCGATTTAACATTCAGTATACTGATGATAGTAGCATAATTTTTAGAGGTTTTATCAACTATGCCCACAATTCCTGCGCTGTTGATTACGCCCATATTGCGTTTGATACCCGACGAAGAACCGTTATTGATGGTAAGGTAGTTTTCAAAAACACTATAAGAGTTGTGAATGACTTTTGATACAATGATATCCGTTTTTTTAACGCCCTTAATAGAATCAATCTCCGGTAATTTCGTGGTGTCTTTTTGGTTGAACAACAACGATTTTAAACGGGCATTTTCCAAAGCCAATTCTTCGTTTTGTGATTTCAAATTGAAATATTCGTTGATGTTGTTCACTCTTTCATATATCCCGCCGGTAAAGAAATTCGCTGAACTGATGACTTTACTTTTGTGGTAAGAATGCGACTGAATGGTAAGCGAGAGGGATATGACCAAAAGCAGCAAAAACAGTAAGCGATTACTGTTTTTTAAAATAAAATTAACTATTTGCTGCATCTTTTTCTAGTCTTCAGTGTTCAGTATTGAGTCGAAAGTATCTGGTGTGGTAACCCAATACTATTTAATAAGTATGCTTCTGAATTTCGGGATGTTTTTAAGCGCCATACCGGTACCGCGAACTACGGCTCTTAACGGATCTTCAGCAATGTATACCGGTAAATCTGTTTTTTGAGAAATACGCTTGTCTAAACCTCTTAACATCGAACCTCCACCGGCTAAGTAAATACCGGTATTGTAAATATCAGCTGCTAATTCCGGCGGTGTTTGAGATAAGGTTTCCATAATCGCATCTTCAATACGTTGGATGGATTTATCTAAAGCTTTGGCAATTTCTCTGAACGATACTTCTACTTGTTTTGGTTTTCCGGTCAACAAGTCACGACCTTGTACGGACATATCATCCGGCGGTGTTTCTAAATCGTCAGTGGCCGCTCCAATAGTAATTTTGATTTTCTCAGCAGTACTTTCTCCCACAAATAAATTGTGTTGCGTTCTCATATAGTACACGATATCGTTAGTGAAAACGTCACCGGCAATTTTAACCGATTTATCACAAACAATACCACCCAAGGCAATTACTGCAATTTCTGTAGTTCCACCACCAATCGCCCCAATCATGTTTCCTTTCGGCTGCATGATA
>JBIIXM010000244.1:0-3241 GCA_044338435.1 Flavobacterium sp.
CTATCATGACAATTAAGATGACCAATATATTAACGTCGAAAAGTTTTAGCCATTCGAAGATGTAATAGTATTTTTCGACTATGGTTTGAGAATCGAGTGTGGAAGAGGTTTCTTGATAAACTTCTTGGCCTTTTTGTTCGATTTGGGTAAAGTCGTTGACAAAGACTTCGAAGGCACCGACTTGATCAGGCTTCCATTTGTTGATTCTTTGTACGTGGCGGATGTCTCCTATTACATAAGTAGCGTCGAATTCTTGAAAGCCGGAATTGTATACGCCTACAATTTTAAAATTGCGCAGGTTATAGCCTTCTCCATTTTCTTTCATGAAATAGGTTACGAATTTACCGTTGTTTTTTAAGCCTAAGCGATTGGCCAGGTATTGCGAAATCAAAACTTCTTCGTTGAGATTGCTTTTGAAATTAGGCAATCTTCCGGCAACCAAATATTCCTTTAGGTTGGCTGTATCATAGTCGGCGCCGACACCTTTAAAGATAACGCCTTCAAAAGCAGTTTCGGTTCTAATGATTCCGGCTTTGCTGGCTACGGCTTGAATGTGTGCAATACCATCGACTGAGGTGAACTTAGGATAAAAGTTTTGTTTTTTAGAAACGGGCGTAGTACTGACGTCCGAATTGTTATCGTTATACCCGGAAATAACAATATGTCCGTTAAAGGCTGAGACTTTTTGGCGTATCTTTTGTTGCAAGCCAATACCGGTAGCTATGGAAACCATCATCATGATCATTCCAAGGGCAATGGCGGTGATGGCAATTTTTATTATTGGCGCAGATATACTACTTTTATGGTCTTTGGCAGTAATGAGTCTTTTCGCTATAAAATAGTCTAATTTCAACGGTATGATTTCAAATTTGGTGTTCAAAAATACAGTTTTATTCTCGGTTTTACTAATGCTTTCTTGTGCAAGTCAAAAGGGACAAGCGATAAGGGAAAAGGAAAAACAAACTCCCTCTAAAATTAGAACATCAACCATAAAGACCGGCGCTGATAACGTTCAGGCTTATCTACCTTTACTTAAAGATAAAAAAGTCGGGGTTATTACCAATCAAACCGGAATTGTTAGTTATGATTCTATTTATCATCTGCCGGACGAAGGCCGAATGACACATATAGAAGCGTATGACAGAAAACAACTATTGTTGGTTGACTTCCTTTTGAAGAACAAAATAGCCGTTCAAAAAATATACGCACCCGAACACGGTTTTCGCGGTACAGCTGATGCAGGTGAATTGATTAAAGACGGTAAAGACACCAAAACCGGCTTACCGATTATTTCGCTGTACGGCAACAACAAAAAACCCAAACCAGAACAATTGGTCGGTATTGACGTGATGGTGTTTGATTTGCAAGATGTGGGCGCACGCTTTTACACTTACATTTCATCTTTACATTATATCATGGAAGCTTGTGCAGAAAATAATATTCCGTTGCTGGTTTTGGACAGGCCAAATCCGAACGGAAGTATTGTTGACGGACCGCTATTGGAAAAAGAATACACCAGTTTTGTGGGCATGCATCCTATTCCGCTGTTACACGGGATGACGATTGGCGAATACGCGCAAATGATTAACGGTCAAAAATGGTTGAAAAACGGCATACAATGTCAACTGACTGTTATTCCGTGTTTAAATTACAACCGAGAAAGGTCGTATTCCTTACCCGTGAAACCATCGCCAAATTTACCCAACGACCAAGCGATAAATTTATATGCGAGTTTGTGTTTATTTGAAGGGACGAATGTGAGTGTTGGTCGAGGAACAGAGAAGCAATTTCAAATTTACGGCTCGCCGTTTTTACCGAAAAGCGACTTTAGTTTTACACCGGTACCGAATTTCGGAGCCAAAGAACCGATGCACAAAGACCAACTTTGTTATGGCGAAGATTTGACCCAAATTAAAAAAGTAACCAGATTAGAATTGAAATGGTTAATTAATGCTTACCAAACTACAGCAGATCAATCGAAATTCTTTAATGATTTTTTCACCAAATTGGCCGGCACCAAAAAACTACAACAACAAATTGTGGCCAGAACCTCGGAAGCAGACATCAGAGCCTCTTGGCAAAAAGACCTCGAAGCCTTTAAAGCGATGCGAAAACCTTATTTGCTGTATTGATTTTCCTTTTGCATCAGCGATTTGAAAAAAGAGAACATCAAGTAAAGTATACAAAACAATCCGGCCAGTAATCCAAACAAGAATATCGAAAGCATAAACACCTCGTACATTTGGTATGCCAAGGTATTTTGCGGTACATCCGAGTCTATCCAATACCCAATGAACGACAATAAAAGGGAAAAGATATAAATCAGTATGAGGTAACGGGCTACTTTTTTCATAACGCTTCTTTTCTATCAAAACGAAAAAAGTGTCGAATTATTATTAGCCCACCACGATATTAGGATTGATGCTTAGCAAGTGCGCTATAAAAACCGATCGGTCTTTGGGAGAAATTAGGATTTCATCATATTTATTGTAAACAATGGCAATTCGATCCAGCGATAAAGCAGGCGAACTTAAAGGATTGTTGGTACGGTATACTTTTTTAATCGAATGGATATCAATTTTGGTGGTCCAAACTCTCAAGTATTGACCCTCAATTTTATATTTTACAGTGCGGAACATGAAAAAAACCAACAATGACAATCCGACAAAAACCAACGATAAAACATACTCTTGGGTCATAATTCCATCAACAATCGGATAACACAAAATGCCTCCGATAAGGAGAATCAACCACCAATCGACTTTAGATTTGTAAACACTCATTATAAAGGTATTTTTTTTTTCATTTCTTCTACAATATTGTAAGCTGCCGGACAAATGGCGACATTCTTCAAAGTCAAATCTGAAATTTGCTGGAACTTCTTGCGGTCGGTGTGCGGGAATTCACGACACGCTTTCGGGCGAACCTCGTAAATCATACAGTAATTTTGGGCATCTAAAAACGTACACGGCACGCTTTGCAACACATAATCGTTGTCTTCGTCTATGCGCAAATATTGGTCGATAAACTGTTGTGGTTTCTGTTTGAAATGTTTGGCTATTCGCTCGATATCGGCCAAAGTAAACAACGGTCCGGTGGTTTTGCAACAATTGGCGCAAGTCAAACAATCCGTTCGTTTAAACTCGGCTTCGTGCAAATCCTGCATCACATAGTCTAAATTTTTCGGTGTTTTCTTTTTCAGCTTATCAAAATACTTTTTGTTTTCGATATGCTTATCTTT
>JBIIXM010000245.1:0-3227 GCA_044338435.1 Flavobacterium sp.
TCAAAAAAGCTAACAAACAGAATATTTACTTGCAGCGACAACATTTTAACTAACAACATACAACATATAACTTTACAAAATGATCAACATCGTTCTTTTCGGAAAACCGGGTGCCGGAAAAGGTACTCAAGCTGAATTTTTAAAAGAAAAATACAACCTGACACATTTGTCAACCGGAGACATTTTCAGATACAACATTAAAAATGACACCGAGTTAGGCCAATTAGCCAAAACCTACATGGATAAAGGCGATTTGGTTCCGGATGAAGTGACCATTCAAATGTTGCAAAGCGAAGTGGATAAAAACCCACAATCAGCCGGATTTTTATTCGATGGTTTTCCAAGAACGCTCGCACAGGCAGAAGCTTTGGACCGATTTTTAGAGGCAAAAGGACAAAACATCACGGCTACTGTTGCTTTAGAAGCCGATGATAATATTTTGGTGGCTCGTTTATTGGAAAGAGGTAAAACTTCTGGCCGACCTGATGATCAAGATGAAGAAAAAATTCGCAATCGCTACCAAGAATACAACGAAAAAACCGCACCTTTGATGGATTATTACAAAGCACAAGGAAAATTTCACGCGGTAAACGGAATCGGAACGATTGAGGAAGTTACCAACCGACTTAAAAGCGTTTTTGATCAATTTTAGTTAGGGTAGATAGTTGACGGAGTCAAACCCGACAACCAATAACCAACAACCAATTCCAATGGAAATACTCATTATTCTTTTTTTAATCCTGCTTAACGGGGTGTTTTCGATGTCGGAAATCGCTTTGATATCTGCACGTAAAAATCGTTTGGAAACCGCAGCCAAGAAAGGGAATACCAATGCGAAAGTGGCTTTAGATTTGGCCAATTCGCCCAATAAATTTTTATCTACAGTTCAAATCGGAATTACCTTGATCGGAATTCTTACCGGTATTTATTCAGGCGACAAGATCACCGAAGATGTCAAGTTGTTTGTAGAAGGATTTGCTAGTTTAAAACCTTATGCTCATACGCTTTCCGTTGGTATAGTAGTCGTTGTGCTGACATTTTTTTCCTTGGTTTTAGGAGAATTATTGCCCAAGAGGATTGGGTTGAACTATCCAGAAGCTATCGCCAAAGCCGTGGCTGTTCCGATGAAAATGGTTTCTATAGTAACGATGCCGTTTATTTGGTTGCTAACCGTGTCAACCGATTTTATTTTGGATGTTTTCAAAATCAAACCAACTGCCGACGGTAAAGTGACCGAGGAAGAAATTAAAGCCATCATCAAAGAAGGCACCGAAGGCGGTGAAGTGCAGGAAATTGAGCAAGACATCGTAGAGCGTGTTTTTCACATTGGCGATCGAAAAGTCAACTCGTTAATGACGCACCGTAAATCGATAGTTTATCTGTCGTATGAAGATACTATTGAAGAGTTAAAAGCAAAAGTTTTAGATGAATTGCATTCGGTTTATCCGGTTTGTGTAGAGAACTTAGACGATGTGGTTGGCGTGGTTTTATTGAAAGATTTGTTTTCGGCTTTTGAGAAAAAAGGCACGTTCGATTTGAAAACCATTACCAAAGATCCGGTGTATTTGATTGAACACACTTCGGCATACAAAGCGCTGGAGAATTTCAAGAAATCGAAAGTGCATTATGCTTTGGTGACCGATGAATATGGTGTTTTTCAAGGAATTATTACGTTGAATGATATTTTAGAAGCTTTGGTAGGCGATGCCGCTGATTTCTACGAAGATGAGTTCAAATTAATCGCTCGTGAAGACGGAACTTGGTTGGTTGACGGTCATTATTCGTTACACGATTTCTTGACGTATTTCGATATGGACGAATTGATTAACGATTATGATGTGACTACCGTAAGTGGTTTAATCATGACCGAGTTGGGTAATATTCCGAAAACAGGAGAAAAACTGATTTGGAACAAATTTGAAATAGAAGTCATCGATATGGATGGCGTAAAGATTGATAAAGTGCTTGTAAAAGCGATAAAAGAATAGTTGAAAGTGACATTTTCAGTAGAAAGCCTACTGAACACTGAATACTGAATAAAATGACAGAAGATTTGATATTAAGAGGAGAATGTCCGGTGGACATTCGGTTTAATAGTCGTCTTTGTTTGAAATATTTTAAAGGAAAGAAAGAATGACAGAAGGCAACTTTGTAGACTACGTAAAGATTTATGTTTCTTCCGGAAAAGGAGGGAAAGGATCCTCGCATCTGCATAGAGAGAAATTTATTGAAAAAGGCGGGCCTGATGGCGGAGACGGAGGAAGAGGCGGTCACGTCATATTGAAAGGGAATAAAGGACTGTGGACTTTATTTCACTTAAAGTTTGCGCGTCATGTTAAAGCCGGTCACGGTGGCGATGGCGGAAGTTCTCGCAGTACCGGTCACGACGGCGAAGATAAAATCATCGAAGTGCCACTCGGAACCGTAGTACGTGATAAAGAAACGGAAGAGATTTTATTCGAAATAACTGAACACGGTGAAGAAAGAATCTTGGTCAAAGGCGGAAAAGGCGGATTGGGTAACTGGCATTTCAGAAGCGCCACCAATCAAACGCCAAGGTACGCACAACCAGGTATGTCGCCGGAAGAATTAGATGTGATTTTAGAGTTGAAAGTCTTAGCCGATGTAGGTTTAGTAGGTTTCCCAAATGCGGGAAAATCGACTTTACTTTCGGTATTGACTTCTGCCAAACCGAAGATTGCGGATTATCCGTTTACAACACTAAAGCCGAATTTAGGCATTGTAGCGTACCGAGATTTTCAGTCGTTTGTCATGGCTGATATCCCCGGAATTATTGAAGGTGCAGCCGAAGGTAAAGGGTTGGGACATTACTTCCTTCGCCATATTGAAAGAAATTCTACTTTGTTGTTTTTGGTGCCGGCTGATGCGGATGATATCAAAAAAGAATACGAAATTTTATTAGATGAGTTGCGTCGCTACAATCCGGAAATGCTCGACAAAGACCGTTTGTTGGTTGTTTCCAAATGCGATATGCTAGACGATGAATTGAAAGCCGAACTCAAGCAGCAATTGGACAAAGAATTTAAAGATTTGCCGTATTTGTTTATTTCATCAGTAGCCAATCAAGGATTAACCGAATTGAAAGACAAACTTTGGGAAATGCTGAATGTAGATACCGAAGAGCCTGAAAACAGTCACGGTATTTAATCCACAGCATACTATCATCACAAAGCTATCCGAAAGGGTGGCTTTTTTTATTTCTAAAA
>JBIIXM010000246.1:0-3215 GCA_044338435.1 Flavobacterium sp.
AATCCGGTCGTAATGAGTATCCAAAGATAGATGGAAAACTGTCCGCCTACTTCGGTGTTTTGAATGATAAAGGAGAATTCAGTAGCACAAGCGTACGAATCATCTACGCCAAAAAAACGGGTGACTTTACAGAAAAACTCGTAAGTCACAAAATTAGGATCTTGCGGTCCGAAAATAATCTCATTGAAGATGAAATCATCAATAAAATAGGAGGCACAAGCAATGGTAATAATAACAATGGTGCTTCTAACCAACATCCATCGGAATTCCTCTAAATGGTCGAGGAACGACATTTCTTTAAGCTCTTTCTTCGCCATTATACAATGCCTTCTTTTAAAATATCGTGCAAATGAATCACACCTTTGTATTCGTCTTTATCAATCACCACCAATTGTGTAATGGAAAAATCTTCTAAAATGTTCAAAGCATCACTAACCAAGTCGGTCGACTTGATTCTTTTCGGGTTTACCGTCATGATGTCTTTGGCAGTTAAGCCTGTAATGGTTTCGGTTTTATTGAGCATTCTTCGGATGTCACCATCAGTAATGATTCCGATTACTTTGTCATTTTCTACCACAGCGGTTACTCCCAAACGTTTTTCAGAAATTTCCATAATCACCGTTTTGATATTCGCCTCAGGTGTGACAACCGGTTTGTGTGTTGTGTCTAACATATCGCCGACTCTCAGTAACAATTTCTTCCCTAAAGCACCACCGGGATGGTATTTGGCAAAATCTTCAGCGGTAAACTGACGCATTTCCATCAGGCAAACGGCCAAGGCATCACCCATCACCAATTGTGCAGTTGTACTGTTGGTAGGCGCTAAATTGTTCGGGCAAGCTTCATTTTCAACGTAAGTATTCAATACAAAATCGGCTTCTTTACCTAAAAATGAAGTTGTATTTCCGGTGATGGCAATGAGTTTGTTGCCAAATCTTTTCAATAATGGCACCAACACTTTTATCTCGGGACTGTTGCCGCTTTTTGAGATGCAAATCACTACATCGCCTGGTTGTACCATGCCCAAATCACCATGAATAGCTTCCGAAGCATGAAGAAACAAAGAAGGCGTTCCGGTAGAATTTAAAGTGGCTACTATTTTTTGCGCAATGATGGCACTTTTTCCGATTCCGGTGACTACTAATCGTCCCGAAGATTGGTGAATAATTTCTACAGCTTTAACAAAATCCTCAGTCAAAAAATCAACCAATCGTGAAATCGCTTCACTTTCAGCTAAAATGGTCTGTTGCGCAGAGGCTAAAATGGTTTCTTTTGAGATCAAAATTGTACGAATATAAAATTTGTGTGTGTAAAAGAAAGTCGTATCTTTATGTTTGCAAATTTATGTAAAAATACCATTAAAGCAGAATGAATTTAGACGAAATTGACATCCACGCAGCATTAAAAAAATATTTTGGTTTCAGCCAATTTAAAGGATTACAGGAAGAAGTCATAAAAAGTATTATTGCTAAACAAAATACATTCGTTATCATGCCAACCGGAGGCGGGAAATCATTATGTTACCAACTGCCTGCTCTCATACAAGAAGGAACTGCCATCGTAGTTTCACCTTTAATTGCTTTAATGAAAAATCAGGTAGATGCTATTCGAAGTTTGTCTTCCGAAAATGGTATCGCCCATGTGTTGAATTCCTCTCTTACCAAAACCGAAATCAATCAGGTTAAAAAAGATATTACTTCCGGAATAACCAAATTGTTGTATGTCGCTCCCGAATCGTTGACTAAAGAGGAATACGTAGAGTTTTTACAAAGCGTTACTATCTCTTTCGTAGCGATCGATGAAGCGCATTGTATATCCGAATGGGGACATGATTTCCGACCGGAATACCGCAACTTGAGACAAATTATCAAGCAATTGGGCGATGTGCCGGTTATTGGTTTAACGGCAACGGCAACGCCAAAAGTGCAGGAAGACATTCTTAAAAATTTGGACATGACAGACGCCAAAACTTTCAAAGCGTCGTTCAACCGTCCGAATTTGTTTTATGAAGTACGCACCAAAACCAAAAATATTGAAGCGGATATCATCCGCTTTATCAAACAAAACAAAGGCAAGTCGGGAATTATTTACTGTTTGAGCCGCAAGAAGGTAGAAGAAATTGCCGAAGTGCTCCAAGTAAACGGTATTAGTGCCGTTCCGTATCACGCAGGATTAGACGCTAAAACCCGCGCCAAACACCAAGACATGTTCCTGATGGAAGATGTGGAAGTGGTGGTGGCGACTATTGCCTTCGGAATGGGAATCGACAAACCGGACGTTCGTTTTGTAATTCACCACGATATTCCGAAATCTCTTGAAAGTTACTACCAGGAAACCGGTCGTGCCGGACGTGATGGCGGCGAAGGTCATTGCTTAGCTTATTATTCCTACAAAGATGTAGAAAAACTCGAAAAGTTCATGTCGGGTAAACCGGTGGCCGAACAGGAAATTGGTTTTGCCTTGTTGCAAGAAGTGGTGGCCTATGCCGAAACTTCGATTTCCCGACGTAAATTTTTATTGCACTATTTCGGAGAAGAATTTGATAGTGAGACCGGTGAAGGCGCCGACATGGATGACAATGTCAGAAATCCGAAAACCAAAGTCGAAGCCAAAGATCAAGTCAAAATGTTGTTGGAAGTGGTTCGTGATACCAAGCATTTGTATAAATCCAAAGAAGTGGTATTTACTTTAATCGGACGCGTAAATGCCACCATCAAAGCACACCGAACCGATACGCAGAAATTCTTCGGTTGCGGTGCTAACTACGATGAGCGTTATTGGATGGCCTTGATCCGACAAGTATTGGTTGACGGATTGCTAACCAAAGACATAGAAACCTATGGTATTCTAAAAGTTTCAGATCTCGGGCGTGAATTTATCGACAATCCAACCTCTTTCTTAATGTCGGAAGACCACGAATACAGTGAAAATGAAGACGAAGCCATAGTAACAGCCTCTAAATCGAGTGGCACAGCCGATGAAGCTTTAATGGCGATGCTGCGCGAATTGCGAAAAAAAGTGGCCAAAAAATTAGGTGTTCCTCCATTTGTAGTTTTTCAAGATCCGTCTTTGGAAGACATGGCGCTTAAATACCCGATTAATATTGACGAATTGAGCAATGTGCACGGCGTAGGCGAAGGCAAAGCCAAAAAATACGGTAAAGATTTCGTAGAATTGATTGCCCGCTATGTAGAAGACAACGACATCATTCGCCC
>JBIIXM010000247.1:0-3209 GCA_044338435.1 Flavobacterium sp.
TCCAACTCGGTCGAATTCGGCGTTTTAAAACTGTGAATCACCACACCGCGGGGATTGAATTCTTTAAACACTTCTCGAATCAAACTGTCTTTTCCGCTGGTATCCATGCCTTGCAAACAAATCAAAAACGCATGTCGGTTGTGCGCATACATCGCATCTTGCTTTTTACTGAGCTTCATTTGCACCTTATCCAAAACCAATTCCTCTTCGTTTTTATCAGTGTCAATGGCCAATCGGGTTGGGATTTTCGACAAATCAATCTTGCCTTTTACCCTAAAATCTTCGGGCTTGATGTTTTTCATACCTTCAATGTTTATATTTGTAGGAGCTGTTTCCCGCTTTCCGCTATATCTTTTTTGTTTTCTACCTCAACCAATGTCACACTGAGCTTGTCGAAGTGCTTCAAGGCAGAAAACAAAAAAGGATGCCGCTGCAATCGGGGCTAATTACTTACTGCTAACATATGGAAAAATTTCAACTTACCCTATTATTTAAAATCATCGGCCTCGGTTCGGCCTCCGGATTGGTCTATCATGACGAAAAACTTTACCTCATTTCCGACAACAGTACGTTTCTCTACGAATATTCGATTCCGACAGAAAAACTGAACAAAATCGCTCTCGTCGAAAACGCGCAGGACAACATCGCAAAAAAGGACAAACCCGATTTTGAAGCCATTGCTTTAAAAGGAAACGACTTGGTGTTATTGGGTTCGGGTTCAACCCAAAACCGAAATAAAGTGTTGAAATACGATATGAATTCCAAAAAGATTCAAGTAAGAGATTTTGGAAAAATGTATGAAAAAATTAAAAGCCAACTCCATATTACAGGCGACGAACTCAATATTGAAGGTCTGATTATCAATACCGAAACCCTTTATTTCTTCCAACGTGGCAATGGAACCCAAGGTAAAAATGGCATCATTTACGCCAACGACGATGCCGAAAACCAACAATTCAAATTCGTGCCATTCGACTTACCCAAAATCAAAAACGTTCCCACTACTTTCACCGATGCGGTTTTGGTGAACGACACCATTTATTTTTTAGCTTCTGCCGAAGATACCACCTCAACGTATTTGGATGGTGAAGTCCTGGGCAGTATCATCGGTACCATAGATTTGAAAACCATGAAGCTTACCGGTTCAGTCCAAATCAGTGCTACAAATAAATTTGAAGGGTTAACGTTATACAAACAATCCAAAAACGAAATTGAATTTATCCTTTGCGAAGACACGGATAGTGAACTATTAGAATCCAATATTTATAAATTAGTGATAAGGGATTAGGGAAAAGGGAAAAGTACTTATGCCTTATCCCTATTCCCTTTTTACTTTTTTTCACACCCTTCCCAACCTTTTTCTAAAATCCATGCTCTTTACTCATAAAGACACCCATAGTGATAAACGAAACACTCATAGCAGCCTGTAAAAAAATGCAACGCGATGCACAGCGGGAAGTGTATACTCATATGTCGCCCAAGCTGTATCGCACTTGCAAACGGTATTTAAAAAAGGAAGAGGAAATTGAAGAAGTATTGGCCGATGCTTTTTACACCATATTCACCAAACTGGAACAATTGAAAGAAATCGGCGCCTTTGAAGCTTGGGCTCGAAAAATTACAGTCAACCAATGTTTACTGCAATTAAAACGCAACGTGAACTTTAATTTGTATTTAGAGGAAACGTCGTTCAGCATCCAACCGCAAAGTGCGCAGGAAACGCCATTGGAAGAAGAAGATTTGCTCAACTTGCTCAACTTAATTCCCGAAGGTTGTAAAACCATTTTCAATTTGTTTGTCATTGAAGGGTACGGTCACAAAGAAATCGCCCTAATGCTGAACATTTCGGAAGGCACCTCGAAATCGCAATTGAATGCTGCCAAAACCAAGTTGAAAGATTTAGTCAACAACCTGTATTATCAAAAAGCAAAGTAGTCATGGAAAATCAAGATATTTTTAACCAATTCAAAAAAGCCGCCGACAACGCCGAGTCGCCCGAATTCGCTGCGATGGAGCCAGTCTGGTCGCGTGTGGAAGCCAAACTCGACCAAAAAGAGTTGAAGCAAGAAACAGCGCTTTGGAAAAAATGGGCCATCGCGGCTTCGCTATTGCTCATCGGAACTTTGGGCTATCAATTCCTGAAAAAGGATACCCCGGTAATCAACACCAATGAAATCATCGCGCAAAAAGATTCGGTTCCGCAAACCAATACAGTGGTTGAGGATGCGATAACTTCTGAGGAAACTGCCCATCCGGTCATCAAACCGGAAGCTGATAAAATCCTGGAAAAGCAAATCGTTTCGGCACCGAAAGTCGCCACCGCAGAAACCGTATCAACGCCAAATCACTTTGACAGTGATAGTATTTCCAAAGGCTTTGCAGTTCCTTCTGTAACAGCGAGAAATCATGTACCACAAAGTGCCGCTATGCATGATGAGGCCAAAACGATGGAAGTCTTTATCGACAAAGACAACAAAGTTTCCAATGCTAAAAAGGAAAAACCTTTGCTGGTGTACAACAACAAAGTAGAAAACAAACAAACTGTAAAAGAAGTCGAAATGGACGAGATTGAATCCATCGTAGAACTTCCCGATCCGCTGTACATCATTAATGGTGTAGAATACACAGAACAAGAATTATTCGGGCCTAACCCAACCAGTCCTTATACACCGCTTAGCGAACAAGAAATCGACTCCATTACTGTACTGCAGCAGGAAAAAGCGATGGCCGCTTACGGACAAAAAGGCAAAAAAGGCGTAGTCATCATCTCCACCAAAAACGGAAAACCGGCCGCCAAAAAACGCAAATAAAATAGTCTAATCTTTTAAAAATCAACGTTATGAAAAATTTCAAAAAGTTTTCATTAGGCATCGCTATGCTTATAAGTTTCCTAGCCTTAGCACAAGAAAAAACCATTACCGGAACTGTTTCTGATAAAACAGGACCATTACCGGGTGCTAATGTAATAGTAAAAGGTACTGCAACGGGAACCCAAACCGATTTTGACGGCAAATACACCATCAAAGCCTCGGAAGGACAAATTTTAGAATTCAGTTATGTGGGTTATGGTACGAAACAAGTTAAAGTCGCCAAATCCAATGTTATTAATGTGGTATTAGCAGAAGCGGTTACCTTGAATGAAGTTGTCGTAGTAGCTGAGGGATATTCGAGAAAAAAAGCAGTAAGCTATTCGGTATCACAAACATTTC
>JBIIXM010000010.1:0-12980 GCA_044338435.1 Flavobacterium sp.
GAAAAGGCCAAAAAAGGAACTTCTTTCGGAATGCCGACCGAATTGGAAACCAAGATAGCCGAATTGGCCATTGCTATGGTGCCGAATATAGATAAGATTCGTTTTGTAAATTCGGGGACCGAAGCCTGTATGAGTGCCATTCGATTGGCCAGAGGTTATACCAAAAAAGATAAAATAATTAAGTTTTCAGGTTGCTATCACGGTCATTCCGATTCTTTCCTGATTGCTGCCGGTAGTGGTTTGAGTACGTTCGGAGTGCCTAACAGTCCCGGTGTAACCCAAGGTACTGCTAAAGATACTTTACTGGCACATTACAATGATATCGAGAACGTGAAAGCATTGTTCGAAGCCAATCCCAATGAAATTGCCGCTGTAATTATTGAGCCGGTGGCAGGAAATATGGGTTGTGTGCCACCTAAAGACGGGTTTTTACAAGCCTTGAGAGCAGTGTGTGATAGCAATAATGCTTTGTTGATTTTTGATGAAGTGATGACCGGTTTCCGTCTGGCTAAAGGCGGCGCTCAAGCGTTATACAACATCAATGCTGATATTGCTTGTTTCGGAAAAGTCATTGGTGGTGGATTGCCGGTTGGTGCTTTTGCAGCTCGCGAGGAAATTATGAACTTTTTAGCGCCTCTAGGACCGGTTTATCAGGCCGGAACACTTTCGGGAAATCCGTTGGCGATGGCCGCAGGTTATGCGATGTTGCAAGCCTTGAACAGTGATGTCGCCATCTACGATAGGTTAGAAGCTAAAACGGATTATTTGCATCAAGGGATTGAAAAAGTGTTAAAAGAAAACAGCATTGTTTTTACTATTAACCGAGTCGGCTCTATGATTTCTGTACATTTTGACGCTAATCCGGTAGTTAATTTTCAAACAGCCAAAAATGGCGATAATGATACTTTTAAAAAGTTTTTCCACGGGATGTTGCATGAAGGAGTTTACATAGCGCCTTCTGCTTACGAAACTTGGTTTATAACCGATGCGCTAACGTACGAAGATTTAGATTTTACGATAGAAGCGGTTAACAAAGTGGCAAAGACCTTATAAATAAAAAACCTCTCAGTTATGAGAGGTTTTTTTATATTAAATCAATACTGATTAGTTTGTGATCAATTCTTTGAACAATTCTTTATTTTGTTTCAATTTAGTCATTTGATCATCAGTGATAGTTGCTGATATTTTCATTTCAATGATTCTTGATACTTCAGCTCTTCTTTCTTGAGATAAGGTTTTGTCTTCAAGCGTTCTGTGCTTTTGTTCAAATAATCTTTCGAAATCAGCTGTTTGCGTTTCGTTCAATCCTAAGTACTGAGACAAAGCAGTAGCTTCCTTTTTTGCTTTTTCAGCAGAAGTCAATTCTTTTTTCTCTTGGGCGTTTGCATTTATCGTAAAAGCTAACAGTAAGGTTAAAGCAGCAATAAATTTTTTCATTGTTTTAGTTGTTTAGAAGAATAATAGCTTCAAAACTAAATTATTTTGTTGAAATCTCAAAATTTATTTTAGTTATTCTTCAGGACTTGGTTTTCCTTTACCTCTTCTTTCGGCCATTCGCTCTTTGAGTTTATCTTTGCGTTCATCACGCAATTTTTCCCATTTGGCATATTGTTCCGGAGTCAGAATTTTTTTCATTTCTGCGCTGTGAGCCGCTTGTGCTTCTTTCATTTCGGTTTTCATCGCTTCTCTTTTGATCTTTTTCTCCTCGGTCATTTCGGCTCTTTTGGCTTCTCTTTTTTCAACTTCTTTGGTCACTAAAGCGCGAACTTCTTTGGTTTGCTTTTCGTTCAAATCCAAGTCTTTAGTCATGCGTTTTACTTGAAGATCGACTTTTTCTTCTTTAGTCAAACGATCGCCTTCCGGTCTTCTTTCTCTTTTTCCTTGTGCCCAAGTGGTTATGCCAACTAACAATAAAAGGGCTAAAAATAATTTTTTCATCTTTGTTACATATTAGAATTATGTGCTTTTGACTTGTAACTTTGGATAAGGTTTAAGGGCTAATAAAATTTTATAAAAAAAGAGCTCATTTGAGCTCTTCTGTATTTAGTTTAAAACTACGGTTTTGTTGTCGCCGTCAACCACCACTTTGGTTAAGCCGTGTTTGGCTAATCCTTTCATAGCGGCGTCCCATTTTTTACCGCTGAGTTGTGATTTCTCTTTTAAAGCATTCAAGGCTTGATTGTTTTCGGCTTTTAATAAACCGACGATAATTTTCTCTTCTTCAGTCAATTCCAATTGTTTTTTTTCCGGACGCATTTGCGGGAAGAACAATACTTCTTGTATCGATTGGTTGTTGGTTAAAAACATAATCAAGCGGTCCATGCCAATTCCCAAACCGGAAGTTGGTGGCATACCGTATTCTAATGCTCTCAAGAAATCATGGTCAATAAATTGTGTCGCTTCATCGTCTCCGCGCTCTGCCAATTTCAATTGGGCTTCAAAACGTTCTCTTTGATCGATAGGATCATTTAATTCGGAATAGGCATTGGCAATTTCTTTACCACAAACCATCAACTCAAAACGTTCGGTCAGCTCGGGATTGTCGCGGTGTTCTTTACATAAAGGTGACATTTCTTTAGGGTAATCCGTGATAAAAGTCGGCTGAATAAAGTTGCCTTCACACTTAGCACCGAAAATCTCATCGATTAATTTGCCTTTACCCATCGTTTCATCTACTTCGACCCCCATATTTTTAGCGGCTTCAAACAACTCTGCTTCGCTTTTGCCAGAAATGTCAAAACCGGTAAATTGTTTGATGGCATCCGTCATCGTAACACGAGCGTAAGGTGCTTTGAAATCCACTTTGTGTTCACCAAAAGTCGTTTCGGTTGTGCCGTTTACTTGCAGTGCACAATATTCCAATAACTGCTCTGTGAATGCCATCATCCAGTTGTAATCTTTGTAAGCTACATAGATTTCCATAGCGGTGAACTCCGGATTGTGCGTGCGATCCATTCCTTCGTTTCGGAAGTTTTTTGAAAATTCATAAACCCCGTCAAAACCGCCTACAATCAATCTTTTCAGATACAATTCGTTGGCAATTCTCATGTATAAAGGAATGTCTAAGCTATTGTGGTGAGTAATAAACGGACGTGCTGCTGCACCACCGGCAATCGATTGCAATACCGGTGTTTCTACTTCCATATAACCGGCTGTATTGAAAAAGCTTCGCATCGCATTGAACAACTTCGTTCTTTTGAGGAACACTTCTTTCACATGCGGATTTACTACTAAATCTACATAACGCATTCTGTAACGCAATTCCGGATCGGTAAAAGCGTCGAACACGTGACCTTCGTCGTCCATTTTTGGTAATGGTAGTGGTCGCAAAGTCTTGCTCAAAAAGGTAAAATTGTTTACATGAATAGTTTTTTCGCCTACTTTAGTCAAAAACAATTCGCCTTCCACACCAATAAAGTCGCCCAAGTCGGTCAGTTTTCTAAAAACTTGATTGTATTTTGTTTTATCTTCACCCGGACAAATTACATCGCGGTTAAAGTACAATTGGATACGACCTTCGCTGTCTTGTAATTCCACAAAAGCCGCTTTTCCTTGGTCGCGTATGCTCATCAATCTTCCCGCAACTACCACCTTCTTGCCTTCTTCAAAAGTTTCCTTAACCTGTTTAGACGTGTTGTCTACCGGGAATAAATCCGCAGGATAAGGGTTAATGCCTAAGTCGCGAAGGGCTTGAAGTTTTTCTCTTCTGATAATTTCTTGTTCCGAAAGTTGCATATACAAAGGTTTTTAAGCCCGCAAAGATAACGATAAGTGCTAAAGTATCAAAGTCTCGCTGTTTCAATTTTTTTTAATCGGTGAGCGAAGGGCTCGGGCTTAATCGGTAGTCTGTTTTCCCGCTTTTCGTTTCAATCTTTTGTTTGGTTACCTTAAACGTAGTTGAAGGGCTCAGCTACAAACAAAAGGATTTTCACTGCAATCGGGGCTAAAAGATTAACGTCGAGTTAACTTGTAAACTTTGTAACTTTGCGTTTTCCAAATGAAAATGAATAAAAATATACAATTACGCGACCTTGGCAACAAAGACTACAAAGAAACGTGGGATTATCAAGAAGCCTTGTTTAAAGAAATCGTGGATGTTAAGTTGGAGAAACGAAACAATCCGCAATTGGTTACTCCAAACTTTTTTTTATTTGTAGAACATCCTCATGTTTATACACTTGGAAAAAGTGGAGATATTTCCAATTTATTATTGTCCGAAAAACAGTTGGCCGCCAAAGGCGCTACTTTTTATAAAATCAACCGAGGCGGCGACATTACTTATCACGGTCCCGGACAAATTGTTGGCTATCCGATATTGGATTTGGAAAACTTTTTTACCGATATTCACAAGTATTTAAGGTTGTTGGAGGAAGTTATTATACTCACTTTAGCCGAATATAATATAATAGGTACAAGAAGCGAAGGAGAAACCGGTGTTTGGTTGGATGTAGGGACGCCTTTTGCTCGTAAGGTTTGTGCTATGGGTGTACGAGCCAGTCGTTGGGTTACTATGCATGGTTTTGCATTAAATGTCAATGCTGATTTGGGTTATTTTGATAACATTATTCCTTGTGGTATTCGCGGTAAGGCAGTAACTTCTATGCATGTTGAACTTGGACAAAAAGTTGACGAGCAAGAAGTGAAGGCTAAAATACTGAAACACTTTTCGGTACTTTTTGAAGCTGCTTTTGTTTAAAAATCCAATTTTAGCTGTTCTGGCAATAATCGAAAAGACATTCGATGGTATTTGGTAGTGCCGTATTTTTTAATGGCTTCTCGGTGTTCTGCAGTCGGATAACCTTTGTTTTTTTTCCAATTGTACATGGGAAATTCTTCGTGGATTTTATCCATGTATTCATCGCGATAAGTTTTGGCTAAGACCGAAGCCGCAGCGATACTCAAATATTTACTGTCCCCTTTCACTATAGTGGTGTACGGGATTTGATTCAAAGGTTTGAATCGATTGCCATCCACTATAATGTATTCCGGGGTAGGGTTTAGCTTTAAGATGCTTTCTTGCATCGCCTTAATAGAAGCGTTCAAAATATTTATCTCATCTATCACTAAGGGCTCAAGATGAGTCACGGCAAATGAAATGGCTTCGGCTTCAATTAATGGTTTGAGTAGTGATCTTGTCTTTTCAGAAAGTTGTTTGGAATCGTTCAATAAATGTAAATTGAAGTCTTCTGGTAAAATTACAGCGGCCGCCGTTACAGGCCCTGCCAAGCAGCCTCTTCCGGCTTCATCAGTGCCGCATTCTAAAATAAAATCAGAATAATGATTTGATAACATTGTTTTTTTAGTAAAAATAAACAAACTCACGCAACCAATTTAAATTTCTTCCATCAATCATTTGTAGTAATTTCAAAGACCTTAATTAATTTGGTTTATCAATTGTTAAAATAATATTATTCCGAAGTAATATTTGTTTATTTAAGAAATAATTAAGAAGTTTGCGAAATAACTAACTCAAATAAAATTAATATGAGATCGAAGTTCAAATGGATTTTTACGCTTTTATTGGCGTTTACAATGCAGTTT
This sequence comes from Flavobacterium sp., assembly GCA_044338435.1. Taxonomy (GTDB): domain Bacteria; phylum Bacteroidota; class Bacteroidia; order Flavobacteriales; family Flavobacteriaceae; genus Flavobacterium. Next base: position 5,542 of record JBIIXM010000010.1, read on the forward strand.
TCGTTTGCACAAGAGAAAACTGTTACTGGAGTTGTTTCAGATAAAACTGGACCACTTCCTGGTGCGAACATTATTGTAAAAGGAACAAAAAACAGTACTCAAACTGACTTTGACGGAAAATTTTCCATCAAAGCTAAACAAGGTGATGTTTTGGTTGTTTCCTTTACGGGTTACAGCACGCAGTCAATCAGTGTAACTGCAGCAAGTAATTACACTGTAACTTTAACAGAGGGTGAAACCCTTAAAGAAGTTGTTATCGTTTCTGAGGGTTATAACCGTGCAAGAACGAAAGCGACTACAACGTCTGCCTTAACAACTGTAACTGCAGAAGTTATTGAAAACAGACCAAATGCTTCCTTTTTGAATTCATTGCAAGGAACTGCTCCAGGAGCATCAATTTTATCGTCTTCAGGTTCTCCTGGGTCTGGAAAAATTGATTTATTGATTAGAGGTGCTTCTTCTTTGAATGCTTCTACAGATCCATTGATTGTAATTGATGGAGTTCCTACTAACGGTAATCAGTTCAGAAGTTTGAACCAAAATGATATTGAAACTGTATCAATTTTGAGAGATGCTGCTGCTACTTCTATCTATGGTAACCGTGGAGCGAACGGGGTTTTAGTTATTACAACTAAACAAGGGAAGTTCGGTTCTGCATTAAAAATTACTTATGATGCTGTTTCCGGTGTGAATGTTTTGCCTAAAAATAGATACAACATGTCTAATTCAAGACAAGTATTGACTATTGAGAAAAACAAAAACACAGGTTTAGGGGCTACTTTAACTGATGCTGAGATTGCTGCTTATGATGTAAATACTAATTGGAGAGATGAATTCTTTGGTGTGGATGTTACCCAACAACACAACTTAGGATTGACTTTTGGTGGTGAAAATATTTCTACTTATTCTTCTTTTGGTTACTTCAAGCAAGGTGGAATGGTGCCAACTACAGATTTCCAAAGATTTACTTTCAGAAATAATATCAATGGTAAATCTAACAATGGTAAATTTACTTACAACTCACAGTTGTCTTTGGCTTACTCTAGAAGAAATGAGTTGAATCAAGAAACTAATGATGGTGTAAATAACAATACCATTCAAAATCCATTGCACGGTGCTACTATGGGTCTTCCTTATGTAGCTGCTAATCAATTTGCAACTGGTCAAGATTTGTACAATGAAATTGGTACAGATTTTTCAGGGCCTAATGATACTTACGTTTTGGAAGATATTCTTAAACCGAACAGCTTACCAAGTTGGGCTGACGAAAGTGCTATTTTGGCCAACATTTCAGCTTCTTATAAGTTGACTAAAGATTTGACTTTGTCGAACAAGTTTGGTATTGATTTCAAACAAAATGACCGTGTTTTTGCAAGAGCTCCTTGGTCTTACTTAGCTATTGCAGTGCGTGAGAGTAGAGGTGAAGAGTTTGGTGGATTTGAAAGAATTTCTCAATCTAAAGACTTTACGTTTACTAACATTGTAAGTTTAGGTTATTCTAAGAAAATCAAAGAGTTGCACAGAATTGATGCTAATGTTTACATGGAGTACATGAAGTCTCACTTCAGATCTACTTCACAAACCCAAAATGGTTTGAATCCATTAACTTATGCTCCTGGTGCGGGAACTGGTTATATTCCATTTAACTCGGCAAATCCTAACTCTTATTTACCATCAGTTTCTGCTTCAAAAATTGATGCGGGTACATTGTCATACTTTGCTACTTTAGATTACGATTACAATGATAAATATGGATTTGGAGCAGTAATCAGAAGAGATGCTACTTACCGTTTTGTTGATGATTTCAAATGGGGAACTTTTTGGTCTGTTTCAGGAAGATGGAATATTGATAAAGAGAAATTCATGGAAGGTTCTACATTCTCTATGTTAAAACTACGTGCTTCTTACGGTACTCAAGGTAACCAAAACATTATTGCTCCTGGATATGGTACTAATCCATTATTGTTAGGAACAAGTATTGTACGTGACTTAAATGCTACCGGAGCTGGTTATAACAATGATCCTGGTATTTTTGTTTCAAACATTGCAAACACATCTTTGCGTTGGGAAGAAATTTCACAAGCTAACATTGGTTTAGATTTCATTTTGTTAAACAACAGAATTGAAGGTAACATTGATATTTATAGAAAACAAACTGAAAAACTTTACAGTGATATCACTCGTTCTGCTTCTACCAGTCTTTACTCTCAAACAGGTAATAATGGTGGGTTAAGAAACTCAGGGGTTGAATTACAATTGAAGTACAATGTTTTCAAAAACAAAGAGCTTGACTTACAGCTTTTTGCTAACATGGCTTACAATAAAAACGAAATCACTTCATTGTTAGAAACTGATCAATCTGGAAATGCTACTGTTAACATTGTTGGTGAAATGGCTAACCAATGGAATTTGATTCCTTACGTAGGTGTAAACCAAGCAAACGGTAATTTATTGTTCTTGGATGCTGACGGTAATGTAACAGAGAATCCAGATTTAGTTGCTGACAGAAGATTAACAGGTAAGAGTTCTATTCCTGCATACCAAGGAGGTTTCGGATTTAATTCTACTTACAAAGGATTCTTCTTAAATACTTTATTCTCTTGGACTAAAGATGCTTGGAGAGTTGACAACCAGTTAGCTTGGGCTTATAATGTTGACTTTATCGGAGATGACAACGTTTCTTCAGATTTATTGAATGCTTGGACAGCTGCTAATCCTACTAACTTCCCTGCATTAAATGCTACTAATGGTTCAACTTATGGTTCAACTGATACTGATAGATTTTTGTATGACTCATCATTCTTGAGATTTAAAAACTTAACTTTTGGTTACAACTTCCCTTCAGCATTCTTGAAAGGAACTTTCATCCAAAGCTTACGTTTGTACGTTCAAGGTGAGAACTTATATACTTGGACAAAATGGAGAGGTTTCGATCCTGAAAACACTCAATTATTAAGTGTTACAGCTTTCCCTAATCCAAAGACTATTTCTTTTGGTGCAAGCATCAGATTCTAATTAAAAAAAATATAATTTTATGAAAAGTATAAAGAGTTTAATAATAATATTGGGTTTGATATTCTCTGTATCATCTTGTAATGATGCAACAGATATTATTCAAGACGGTGAGTTAGGTAATGCAAATACCTTTAGAACTGTTAATGACTTAGCTCAATTCCTTAATGGTTCTGTGTATTCAAGTTTAGGGAATACTAACGAAATCATGATATCTGCGTCTTTCACAGACGAGTGTGGTATTGGTCCTAACAATGGTGGACAAGAATTAGAGTTACACCGTTTTAACCTTAACCAAACTACCGGATATGTTTCTGGTATGTGGATTGGTCACTATACTGTAATCAATAGAGTAAACAGATTGATTGAGGCTTCTGCTTTAATTACTCCAAATGCTGCTGTAGATGTTGAAGTTGAGCCGGGAGTTTTTATCTCTGAGGTTGATTATTACAATGCAATTTTAGCTGAGGCTAGAGCTGTTAGAGCTTATTCTTACTTCCAATTATTATCCTATTTCTCAACTGATTTATCAGATGATAGCGCTTTAGGGGTAATGTTGTTTGATTATGTTCCTGCTATCGATGAAAAATTACCAAGATCTACTAACGGTGAGGTATTTGCTTTGATCGAAAGCGACTTAGCTTTTGCTGATTCAAATATTTACAATAGAACAGCTGCATCAGGATATAAGTATGCAAGTAGTAATATGATTGACGCTTTACGCGCAAGAATGTATTTGTACAGAAAAAATTATACTTTAGCTAAACAATACGCTCAACAAGTTGTTACTAGTTCAGGTCTTTCATTAACATTAGCTACTCCGTATGTTGCTGCTAATTTCTACAACGAGACTACAACAACTAATCCTTACAGAAGAATTTGGGCTGATTTAAGCCAAGGAGAAGTGCTTTTTGCTTTGTCTAGACCAACAGGTGGTTCATGGGGTAATATTGCTAGTAGTTTCTTCTTCAACACGACTTCTGCAACTGGTGGTGCTTACTTAGATATGGGTAGAAACTTATTCAATGAGTTAAGAGAAGTTAATGGAGATATCCGTGGTTTAGCTTTTGTTGATCCTACATCTTTAATTGATGCTTCTTATTTAACAAATCCTGCTTACAATACCTCTGATGTTTTGGTAATCGATAAATATCCTGGGAAACCTACTCAGCCACTAAGAAGTGATATTAAAATCTTCAGATTGTCTGAAATGTACTTTATCTTAGCAGAGTGTGCTGTTGCAGAAAACCAATTGGCTACTGCTGCCGGATATATCAAAAACATTCGTGATGCAAGAAACCGCTTATCAGCTCAACCACTTCCTTCTTATGCAGACCAACAACAAGCTTGGGCTGATATCTTAAAAGAAAGAAGAAAAGAGTTGTGTTTTGAAGGTCACAGATACATGGATATCAAACGTTTAGGTGTTGCGGCAAACAAAAGTATCGACAGAAATATTACTGACGATTTGATTTTGTCTTTACCAACAACTATTCCTAACAATGATTACAGATTTACTTTGCCAGTTCCACAAGATGAAATTGCAGGTAACCCGACTATTCAACAAAACCCAGGATATAATTAAAAAAAAATGACTATGAAAAAAATTAAATTATTAAGCTTATTGTCGCTTTTCATGGTGGCAACTTTTACAAGCTGTACCGATGATGATAAAGGAGAAAGAGTTTACAAAGGTGCTTCCTTATTGAACTTCCACAAAGGTGTTTCTAGAGACGTTTTTGTTTTCTCAGGTACTGGTTTTACTGAAATCAATATTGATTATGGTGTTTTGAAGCCTGTCGCAGGCGATAATTCAGTATCATTAGTCCTTGATACTGAAAACTCAACTGCTGTTGAAGGTGTTGATTTCGAAATTGTTGACGGTTCTGATGAGTTGACTGATGGTGAAATCACTGGTCAATTTACAGTAAGATTTTTAGAAGGCGGTGCTGTGCAAACAGGTAAGATTGCTAAATTTAAAATGTCTTCTTCAACACTTGACAGCGCTACATTTAATGAAGTATATACTGTTAATGTAAGTTTGTCATGTCCTATCAACACTTTTGTTGGTGACTTTGATGCTACATCATGGTGGTTGGGTAGTTCAACTCATACTGTAGCTGAGGGTGTTGATCCAAACACTATCCAGATTAATGATTTTTGGTCTGATAACGCTACAGCTCCTAACTTCATCTTGTCTTACAATGATGCTTATGTTGTAACTTTTGCGCCTCAAAATACTGGTTATTTTGTAGCACAATACAATGGTTACATTTGGGCTAGAATGTCAACTGATGCTACACAAGTATCTTCTTTCAATCCATGTACAAGAGCTATGAAGGTTTATGTAAACTATTACATTCCTAATGTTGGTTCTTACGGAAACAAAGAAGAAGTGTTTACCGGAATCTAATATTTAGATTTTTATACATTATACAAGAAAAAATCCTAACTTTGTTAGGGTTTTTTTTTATTTAATTTTTTTATATGCTATGAAAAATACAATTAAAATTGGTTTGTGTCTCTTAATTTTTGTCACTTTTGGATTTTCCCAAACACAACAGCAAAGACAAGAGATTATCAAAAATACGGATGTGGCTACTCTGAAATCACTATCTGAGCAGTTTAACTTTGACTATTTCAAAAGAAAGGAACGAATTGATGCTTATTTGTCTTCACATCCTTCTGCTAAAAAAGTTTATTATGTTAATGGTGCTAAGAGAGAAATTTATGATGTAATCAATAATTCTGAGGTATTATACTATTCCACTTCTAATTTTAACGCCGCCAGAACTGCTAGAGCTGACCGTTTGTACTCTGGAGGTGCTATGGGACTAAATATCGAAGGGCAAGGAATGTATGCCTATGTTTGGGATGGCGGTTCTGCACGTAATACGCATGTTGAATTTCCTAATAATAAGGTTTTTATATTAGATGGTTCTACTTTTGAAGAACATGCTACTCACGTAACGGGTACAATTGTGGCTCAAGGGATTACCGCTAATTTAAGAGGTGTAGCCTTCAATGCTAGTGCCTATTCATCTGACTGGAATAATGATTATGCAGAAATGACTGATCAGGCAGCCAACGGTATGTTGGTTTCCAATCACTCTTATTTTATAGGCGCTGTGCAAAGTACTCCATGGAATTTTGGGGCCTATGATTCAAGAGCAAGACAGTTAGACCAAATTACCTTTGCAGCACCTTACTACTTACCTGTAACATCAGCCGGTAATGATAGAAGTGATTATGAGGATGCTATAATTGGACCTTATTTGAATCAAAAATTTGGTTATAACTTGGTTAGAGGGATGCATAATGCCAAAAATATAATAACCGTAGGTGCCATTACTCAAGTACTCAATTATGTTGATGCTAATAGTGTAGTCATGTCTTCTTTCAGTAGTTGGGGCCCTTCAGATGATGGTAGAATTAAACCTGAAATAGTTACGAAAGGGGTGTCTGTAAGATCTCCTATAGCTTCTTCGGATACAGCTACCGGAATTTTACAAGGAACTTCTATGGCATCGCCAGGTATTACAGGAGTTTCATTGTTGTTGCAGCAATATTATGAATCTCTTTTTTCAACCTATATGAGAGCAGCAACGCTCAAAGGTCTTATCTTGCATGCAGCTGATGAAGCAGGATACTATACCGGGCCTGATTACGAATATGGTTGGGGACTTGTTAATGCCCAAGCTGCTGCAACTGTAATTCAAAAATCCCAACAACAAAATGCGGTGATTTATGAGTTACAATTAGCCACCGGACAAAGTTATACAATTGATGTTGCTTCAACTGGTACAGCGCCTTTGATGGCTTCAATCTCTTGGACTGATCCGGCAGGAGTTGCAAATACTTCTAATGCCATTGATCCAACCAATCTTAATTTGGTTAACGATTTAGATTTAAGAGTAACCCAAGGAACCAGTACTTATTTTCCATGGACTTTGAATCCTGCTGAGCCATACAATGAGCCTGTGAGAACTGCTGATAACTTCAGAGACAACTTTGAAAAAGTTCAAGTAGATAATCCAAGTGGTGTTTATACTATTACGGTTACCCACAAAAACAGCATTTCTAACGGACCTCAAAAATTCTCGTTAATCGTTTCATCAGGTAACAATATTACGCTCTCAAATAATGAGTTTTCAGCCGATAACAGTCAGATTATGGTTTATCCAAACCCAGCTAACTCGGTTTTGAATATCGGTACTAAATCGTTGTTGAATTTACAAGAAGTAACCATCATTGATATTTCAGGGAAAGAAGTATACAAAAGAGTAAATTCACTTTCTTCGGAAAGTATAGACGTTTCTTCATTGGCTTCAGGAGTTTACTTTGTAACCTTTAAGTCGGACAACGGTGTAACCACCAAAAAATTCATCAAAGAATAATTTCAATTCACTTTTGATACGCAAAACCAT
>JBIIXM010000248.1:0-3203 GCA_044338435.1 Flavobacterium sp.
GCTTTTTGTTTTATAATTTTATCGTTGCTCCTGCTAAGAAATTGATACCGGCTTGCGGATAAAAACCGGCGCCTTCAATAGTAGTAACACTTCCGGGCGTGGTCCAATCGTCATCATAAGTATAAAAATACCCGTTGGATTCGTATTTCAAATTAAACAGGTTATTCACTAAAGCCGAAAAGACAATTGACTTCACCCCTTTGTTGATTTTCCATTCGTAGGAAACGTTCAAATCGTTTACAAAATAGGCATCTAGTTTAGAGCGCTCTGAATCGATATTACCCATGAATTGATCGCTTACAAACTTAGAGAACAAAGAAAGTTGCAACGCTTTTACCGGACTGTAAGTAATTCGGTTCCCAATAACCCAATCCGGTGAAAAAGCAATAGTAGTATTGCCTAAATTTTGCAATACACCGTCTCTTTGGAACACGAAGTCACGATTTTTGTTTTGGCTAAAAGTTACATTCGGATTAACAATCCATTTATCGGATAAGGCAATCACCGATTCCACTTCTATCCCTACGCGGTAACTTTTCCCACTATTGGTAAAAATAGGCGAACCAACATCGTTCAACGCACCGGTTAACACCAATTGGTTTTGGTAGTTCATGTAGAAAGCATTGGCCGAAATGTTTACCTTTTTCGATTGGTATTTCCAACCTAATTCGTAATCGAACAAACGCTCCGGTTTGGTGCTGCCGTTTTCGTAATCATCACGTCGTGGTTCTTTGTTAGCTACACCGAAATATCCGTAAAAGGAATGTTTATCGTTAAAATCGAAACTCAATCCCAATTTCGGATTAAAAAATCGGAAGGTATCATTCACATCATTAAAGCGAAAACTCGTAGCTTCATAAAACACCATACGGTATTGCAAATCGGCAAAAACATTAAACTTTCCGAATTGTTGCGATGCTTTAGCATACACATTCACATCGTCTTTGTTCCCGATATTGTTGTAATAGCGATTGGCGGTAGGCACATAATATTGCGTCCAAACCACTTCTCCGAAATGGTCCCCCAAATAGCGATTGGCCGCTCCGCCGAACATCACATCGGTTTTAGGCGTTTTGTAATTGAATGAGAAAACAGCCCCGAAGAAATCGTTGTCCAACCATCTTTTGCGCACCAAATCAGATACGGCATTACCTTGAAAATCGGGCAAGTTGTAATCGGCTAAGGTTTCATCTTCGCGGTATTGTTCGAAATAGCCTTTTCCGATGGTATAATGCAACGCGGCATTAGAAACCCATTTGTCAGACCATTTTTGCGACCAATGCAATTGGAAGTGATTTTGTGCGTAATTGTCGGTTTCATCATCATAGAATTGCATGTTGCCGTTATCATCAAAATACATTCCGGCCGGATTAAAAGTTCTGTCATTCCTCAATTTTTCGGGATCTTCTATGCCGTACCAAGCCTGATAAGTTTTCTCTTTACCTCCAAACGCTATCGCTTTAATCAAAGTCTTTTCGGTCACATAATTGGCATTGAAAAAATAACCGAATAAGTTAGAAGAAGCACGGTCGATAAACCCATCTGAGGCAATATTGGACAAACGGGCGTTAAGCTCAAAGTTATTGTGTAAACCCGTTCCGAAAGCCAAAGTATGTTTGCGTGTTCCGAAACTTCCGCCGGAATTGGCAATTTCGGCATACGCCTTTTCCTGATACGATTTGGTTTGCATGTTCAAACTGGCACCAAAAGCGCCGGCGCCATTAGTAGATAATCCGACACCACGTTGCAATTGTACACTTTCTAACGAAGAAGCAAAATCCGGTAAGTTGACAAAAAAAGTGCCTTGACTTTCGCTGTCGTTAAACGGAATCCCATTTAGGGTTACGTTGATTCTGGAACCATCGGCACCGCGAACGCGCATATAAGTATAACCTACACCGTTTCCGGCATCTGTAGTAGTCACTACCGAAGGCAAATAATTGAGTAAAATCGGAATGTCTTGCCCGAGATTTCGGGGCGCCATTTCCTTTTTAGAGAGATTCGTAAAAGTGACCGGATTTTTGCCTTTGGCTCTGACCGCTGATACCGTAACTTCCTCAAGTTGATTGACTTTTGTAGTGTCCTTGGTTGTTTCCTGTGTAAAGCCTATTAAAGGCAAACAGCAAAAAGCGGTAATCAATACTGCCTTCGTACCTTGTACTTTGTACTTTGTACTTTTTGTTGTGAATAAAGTTTTCATTCGTAATGTATTACAAATAAAAGGGGCAATTATTCTTGGTTTATAAAAAAAATTGATACTCCTGACGTACGACTAACGTGCACTTTAGTTTTTCGTCAATTCCTTAAACAGCATTACCTGTTCTAAGTTCGTTGGGTATGATCTCAGCTCGTTATTTAGAGCACCCCTTTGAGACGATGCAAAGATAATTACAAATTATGAATTACAAATTATGAATTTTAGAAATTAGGCTTTCTTCTGTTTTGTTTGATTTCCGATAGATTGCGCTTGGCTTTGATGCGTTTTTCGATTACGGCACGTGGAATTTTAGTGGGTTTTCTTTTCTTAGGAACGACTAAAGATAATTTGAGTAGTTCTAAAAATCGTTTGGTTACGATAGTTTTGTTCTTAAGCTGGCTTCGGTCTTCATCGCAAGCCAAAATTAACACTTGTTCGTTAGTGAGTTTTGATGCCAATTTATGCTTCAGTAAAGTCTTCTCTTCATCGGTCAACGCTAATGATTGGTTGACATCAAAAGACAGCATTACTTTTGAAGATACTTTGTTTACATTTTGCCCGCCAGCACCCGAACTTCTGACTGCTTTAAACTGCAGTTCGGTGAGTATTATCTCAGTTTTCATATTGCGGTTGATGAGCTGGTTTCAGTAAGTCATTCACTGTTTTTACCGGATTAAAAGTTACCAAAGGTACTTCGACAAAAACGGTAATCCACTTGGCCATGGCGCCATTCCAAAGTCCGGGTAGCTCATAGCCTTTTAAGTCTATCCCTTTGTTATTTTTGTGAACTATAAAACCGGTACTTTGGTCGACAAATTGGGTCAAATCAAACTTTTGCCCTTGATAGTTTTTAGTAGCACAAACCAAATCCACCGGATTAAAATGGGTCGCTTTAGACAAGATGCTCGCCTGTTCCGAATTGTGGGTATCAACCTGTGAACTTTCCACAATTTGTAACGATACATTCCCTTTAAAACTTCGCACCCAAAAAGGGCCACCACCGGGT
>JBIIXM010000011.1:0-12959 GCA_044338435.1 Flavobacterium sp.
CCACTGCCGGTATTAAAAACCACTATACCTCGCGCACCCTGACTGTAATCTAAAACCCTGTTCCCGGGAAATTGTAAGTTGGTGTAACCCGGTAAATTCATGTTGATTTGCAAGTTCACTTGATAATTCGGGATATTCGGATTGTTATAATTCACTGAACCACCATCACAACTCAAGGTCAAGCCTACTAAAAACAGGAGGAGTATCTTTTTCATATAAATTTTAGGTTTCCTATAGCGAAACAAATTTAATTTAATTAACTTTGACAAACGTTATCCAACGTAAACAAATTTGAAATAAGTATCAAAATACTATCTTTGCAAAAAGAAATCCCGTTCCGATGGGATTTTTTCTATTTATATAAATGATGAAATTATGAGTACAGTATCGTATTACACCGCAGAAGGATTAAAAAAATTAAAAGACGAATTAGACCAACTTAAAAGTATAGAACGACCTAAAGCTTCACAAGCTATAGCCGAAGCTAGGGATAAAGGCGATTTATCGGAGAATGCAGAATATGACGCCGCCAAAGAAGCACAGGGACTTTTGGAAATGCGTATTGCCAAAATGGAAGAGCTTTATGCGAATGCACGATTGATTGACGAGTCGCAATTGGACTTGTCTAAAGCCTTGGTATTATCTAAAGTAAAAATTAAAAACCAAGCCAACGGCATGGAAATGAAATATACTTTGGTAGCCGAGAGTGAAGCCGATTTGAAATCCGGAAAAATTTCGGTAACCTCGCCAATCGGGAAAGGATTATTAGGGAAGAAGGTAGGTGAAATTGCTGAAATCAGCGTACCAAACGGAAAATTGAACTTCGAGATTTTAGAAATAACCAGAGATTAACATGAGTTCTATCTTCACCAAAATCGTTAACGGAGAAATTCCGGCCTACAAAATTGCCGAAGACGACCGCTATTTGGCCTTTTTAGATGTTAATCCGAATGCCAAAGGACATACACTTTGTATTCCTAAACAAGAAATTAATAAGATTTTCGATATGGAAGAAGACCATTATTTGGGTCTGATGCAGTTTGCCCGAAAAGTGGCCAAAGCCATAGAAAAAACGGTTCCTTGCAAACGAATTGGCGTAGCCGTTGTTGGTTTAGAAGTGCCACACGTTCACGTACATTTGATTCCGCTACACGATATGGATGATATGCGTTTCCAACGAAAAGTAACGTTAACCAAAGACGAGTTTGAAACCTTAGTACAGCAAATACAAGAACAATTGTAAGTTAACTAAAGATAAAAATCTAAACCCTGCTTATTCTTTGGCAGGGTTTTTTATAGGGTTTTGTGATGAAACATTTTTTAAAAATAGCGTTGCTTTTTTGGATGGCTTTGGGTTTTGGTCAAACACCTAATCCTTATGCGCAAACAGATGCTAAAATGAGTCAGATTCCAACAGATTTGACCTTAAGTGCTGCCGGAATTGCGCGGTACATCGATACCAACTTCAAAACGCCTACAGAACGCATTAGAGCGCTTTATTATTGGACAGCATCAAACATTGTGTATGATGTTCCGAATATGTTTGAACCCAATCAATTGGATTCTCCTGAGGAAAAGATTAACAAAGCTTTGCGTACCCGAAAAGGTGTTTGCATTCACTATGCCGAAGTATTTAGAGAAATTGCTAATTTGCTGGATATTCAAACGGTAACAGTTTCGGGCTATACTAAGCAAGCCGGAATAGTTTCGCCCATTTCTCATGCATGGTGTGCTGCTAAAATCGAGGGGCAATGGTACCTTTTTGATCCGACTTGGGGTGCCGGTTATGTCGATAAGCAAAAGTTTGTCAAGAAGTTGAACAATGCGTATTTCAAAGTCGCACCTCAAAAGATGATTAACTCCCATATGCCGTTCGATTATTTGTGGCAATTTCTCAATTCGCCATGGAACAATCAGGAGTTTTATGACGGAAAAGAAATGCCCAACAAGCCTAAAAAGAACTTCGATTATATAACGGAAATTGAGCGTTATGAAAAGTTATCCGAAAACGAACAAACCTTTGAGGAAGCAGCGAGAGTAGAGGAAAGCGGTTTGAAAAATGCTTTAATTGTGCAGTATCACAAACTGCTGAAAGGAAATTTTACTGTACTGACCGCCAATAATAATATCGATCGATTGAATGAACTGGTTACCAAATACAACGAAGCCATTGTTTATTTTAACGACTATATGATGTACAGACAACGCCAGTTTAAACCAGCTATGACTGATGAGGAATTGAAAGCCATGTTCCAAAGCGTAAAAGATAAGTTTTTGTACTGCAACGATGAGGTGTATAAAATTGGTTCGGTAGGAAGTCAGAATGCGGCCATGTTTTCCGATTTAAAGAAGAATATCAGCAGTAATTTGAGTGCATTAGAAAAGCAAGAAGCTTTTTTAAACGACTATTTAAGCAGAACCAAAATTGGCCGAAAATTGCTGCTTTCCGGTCGAGGATAGTCGGGTTACCCCGTTTTTTTAAACATAATCTGCATGGTTGTACCCTTGCCGATTTCAGAGTGTAATACCTTTATTTTTCCTTTGTGGTATTCTTCAACAATTCGTTTGGTGAGCGATAAACCCAAACCCCAGCCGCGTTTTTTGGTCGTAAAACCGGGTTCGAACACACTGTTGAATTGGTTTTTCGGAATGCCTTTTCCGGTATCAGTTACTAAAATTTTTACCCTTTGGTCGTCGTTTTCAATTATGACCGAGAGTTGGCCGCGACCTTTCATGGCGTCGATTGCGTTTTTCACCAAATTTTCAATCGTCCAACTGTGCAGCGCCGGATTCAACGACACCATAATCGGTTTTTTGGGCGCTTTAAAACTAAATTCAACTTGACTGGAGAATCTCGATTTGAGGTAGTCGAAAGATTGTTCGGTTTCGGTTATAATATTGCGTTCTTCCAAAATGGGTTCGGAGCCGATTTTAGAGAAACGATCGGTAATGGTTTGCAAACGTGTGATGTCTTTCTCAATTTCGGTTACCATAACCGAATCGACATTGTTGGCTTTCATAATTTCGAGCCAACCGATTAAGGAAGACAAAGGCGTGCCGATTTGATGTGCGGTTTCTTTTGCCATTCCGGCCCAAAGCTTGTTTTGTGTTGCCATTTTGGTACTGCGATAGAAGTTGTATACGACGGCGGCAAAGAGGAAAATAATCAGCAATAAGGCAATAGGATAGTACTTGAGTTTGTTGAGCAACGATGAATTGCCGTAGTAGAGCTTCCAAAATTTACCCGGATTGTATTCGATAACGATAGGATTGTTTTCTTTTTTGAGTTTTTCCAGATAGTCTTTGAACTTGACTTTATCGTTGGCAATATCGTCTTCAATATTAACGTGATTGATGATTTTATTTTCCTCTGTCAATATGAGCGGAATGGTTTTATTGTTGCTCATGATTAAACTCGGCAGCTCGATGTCGCCGGTTTCAGGATCGGCATTGTTAAAGGCTTTTAAACTTTGGGCCCAAAGTTCCATTTTGATGCGCTCTTCGTTTTTAAAGATTTGAAAGAAAGTATAGGTGTTCCAAAGAATTAGTGTCACTATGACAAAGGAAGTCACTATGATGATCCAACGGGTGATGTTTCTTCTTTCGGAAAACTGCATGCTAAATTTTTTATAAATATAGACAAAAGCGTCAAAAGTGCAAGACGATTTTGGTTTAGCCCTGATTGCCGTGGAAATCAACTTTGTAAAAGTTGATTGCAACAGAAAGCAGGAATACGGACCGCAAGAATGCCCGAACCACTCGCTCTTAAAATCAATTAAAATTGTATTTTTGGGGAAAATAAAATCTATGCTCAGTTTCGAACCTCATACCCTTTCACCGGCACAGTTACAAGGCTATTTACAGAGTGCTGTGGCGCCGCGACCGATTGCTTTTGCCAGTACGGTTGATGCCAATGGGAAACCCAATTTGTCGCCTTTCAGTTTTTTTAATGTGTTTAGTTCCAATCCGCCGATACTGGTTTTTTCGCCCGCACGACGTGTTAGAAACAACACTACAAAACACACCTTGGAAAATTGTGAAGCGACTAAGGAAGTAGTGATTAACGTGGTGAATTACGACATTGTGCAGCAAATGTCGCTGTCGAGCACGGAATATCCTGATGGTGTGAACGAGTTTGTTAAATCGGGTTTGACGATGTTGCCTTCGGATATGGTGAAGCCGTTTCGAGTAGCGGAAAGTCCGGTGCAAATGGAGTGTAAAGTGAACCAGATTATTGCTTTGGGAAATCAAGGAGGCGCGGGGAATTTGATTATTTGCGAAGTCGTAAAAATCCACATCAACGAAAGTGTTTTAGACGATAAAGGGGCGATTGACCAAAGTAAAATTGACTTGGTTTCGCGCTTGGGCGGCAATTGGTATTCGCGTTCGAATGCCGGTTTGTTTGAAGTAGAAAAACCCTTGGTAACCTTGGGAATAGGGGTAGATGCGATTCCTGATTTTATTAAAAAAAGCCCGATTTTCGACGGGAATGATTTGGGAAAATTAGGAAATGTAGAAGCCTTGCCAACGGAAGAAGAAATTGCTATATTTGTACAACAGAATTTTGCCGTAAAAGGCGTTTTAAGCTCCGATGACGAGCAGAAAATCCACCAAAAAGCAAAAGAATATTTGAATAACAACGAAGTGCTTTCGGCCTGGAAAGTGCTTTTAGCAAAACATTAATTATGGAAGTTACCGGAAAAATTAAAGTGATTAATCCTGAGCAACAAGTGAGTGCCAGTTTTAGAAAAAGAGAATTAGTTGTGGCTACAGAAGAGCAGTATCCGCAGTTTATCAGCATTAATTTTGTGCAAGATAAATGCGATTTATTGAACAGCTATAATGTGGGAGAAGCGGTAAAAGTTTCCATCAACTTAAGAGGAAGAGAATGGGTAAATCCGCAAGGAGAAACCAAGTATTTCAACGATATTCAAGGTTGGAGAGTTGAGAGAATGCAAGCGGAAACTCCTGCTGCTGCTCCTGCTGCTATGGCGCCAATGCCGGCTGCTGAAACGTTTGCTCCGGCCACCAACTTTAATGAAGAAGAGCACGACGATTTGCCGTTCTAATTTAGAGCCTAAATCGTTTGTTATGGAAGTCAGAAGTTAGAATCAGGTTCTAATTTCTGGCTTTTTTGCAAAATTAAACTTCAAAATTTGTCTTTTTTAATTCGTACTTTCTAATGTATTTCCTCACCAAAGATTTATATTTTCCACCGGTGGACGAAGCGACCTATGAAGGCATTTTAGCCATCGGCGGCGATTTGTCGACGGAGCGTTTGCTTTTGGCTTATCGCAACGGCATTTTTCCTTGGTTTAATGAAGACGAACCCATATTGTGGTGGTCACCACCGGAACGCATGGTGGTCGCCCCGCAGTTGTATAAAGTCTCGAAGAGCATCCGAAATTTGCTGAACAGAAAGCAGTTTGACGTTACGTTTAACCAAGATTTTAGGTCGGTTATCCGCAACTGCCAGCAAATAGCACGCAAAGGACAGGACGGCACTTGGATTACGCAGGACATTATCGATTCGTATACTAAATTACACGAGTTGGGTCATGTGCAATCGGTAGAAGTTTGGCAAAACGGAGAACTAGTAGGCGGATTGTACGGTGTTGATTTGGGTCATGTTTTTTGTGGTGAAAGTATGTTTTCTAAAGTGTCGAATGCGAGTAAGATTGCGTTTGTGACCTTAGTGCAATACTTGAAAGACCACAACTATAAATTACTCGATTGCCAAATCCACAATGAATATTTGGAGCAATTGGGTGCTTTTGAGATTTCGAGGGAGACTTTTATTAAGGTGCTTAAAAGTTAGGAATCAGTCACAGTTTACAGTTTTTATATTGACTGCGACTGTAAACTATTTTCGCTTCCAGCAATCTTCCACATGATCGTTGACCATTCCTGTGGCTTGCATGTGCGCGTAGACTACGGTTGACCCTACAAACTTAAAGCCGCGTTTTTTTAAATCTTTACTAATGGTATCCGACAGTGGCGTCGTTGCAGTAACATCGGCTAATGTTTTGGGTTGGTTGTCGATGGGTTTTCCGTTGGTGAAACGCCAAATGTAGTTGGAGAAACTGCCGAACTCTTCCTGTACTTTCATAAAGGCAATGGCGTTGGCAATGGTGCCTTGAATTTTTAAACCATTGCGGATGATGCCGGCGTCTTGCATTAATTCGGCGACTTTGTCTTCGTTGTATTGGGCTATTTTTTTGTAATCAAATTGATCAAAAGCTTTACGGAAATTGTCTCTTTTCTTCAAAATCGTATACCAACTCAGTCCGGCTTGAAAGGTTTCCAAGACTAAAAACTCGAATAATTTAGCATCGTCGTAGACCGGATTTCCCCATTCGGTGTCGTGGTAATGGCGGTACAAATCGTCTTTTTCGCACCAAGCGCAACGGGTTTTATTGTCCATCTTTGGCGATGTATTTTTGGATTACATAATGTCCTAAATAAATAAAAGGCGTCATGCCGACTGCGATAACCAATTTAACCGTATAACCCGTTAATCCGGAAATGATATAGGTTTTGGTGTCCATAATGCCCGGAAGCCAAAACGCAATCCCTAAAACGATAAAACTATCAAAAAATTGAGAGATTACGGTAGAACCTGTACTACGGAGCCAGATCATTTTGTTGCCGGTTCTTCTTTTTACGAAATGAAAGATGGTTACATCGATTAATTGCGAAGCCAAGAAGGCAATGATACTGCCTACGATGATTAACTGACTCTGCCCAAAGACCGCATTGAACTGTTCCGAAGTTACAGAGCTGATGCCTGTTGACGGAATTTGCATCGCAAAATACAAGATAAAAAAGGTGTAAGCGATTAATCCTGCTGTGATGAGGGACAATTTTCTAACGCCTTTTTCTCCGAAATATTCGTTGATTAAATCGGTGGTGACAAATACAATGGGCCAAGGAAGAATGCCGATGCTCATTACAGCGGAGCCTACATCGATGAGTTTGCCACCTATGAGTTCGGCTACAATGGCATTGGTAATGAATATGCCGGCAAGTACGACATAAACTGTGTCTTTTTTAGAGTGGAACATGAGCGTTGATTTGCATGCCTAATGAATCAAATGTAGTGTTTTTTGGTAAATTAAAAAACCCCGATTCGAAAGTGAACCGGGGTTTGTATTTTTAATAAAAGGGAAACGATTACCAAATACTTCTGTAAACTACAGTACTAGGTTGTCCGTTGCCATAGGCTACTCCAATATCTCTAATGGCTTTGATGGCGTCTCTTTTCAGATTAACATCGATTTCCATTTTGTAGTTCCATTCACGTTTGTCAATTTCCAATACACGCTTACCAATTTTGTCGGAAAGTGCTTTCGCGTCTTTATAACAGCTGGCTTCAGGGTCGATGCTGCTTAAAAGTTGTCCAACAGTGTTAGCGGTATCCCAATCTTGATTAGCGTTCCAAAGATTGTTGGCTTCAACCATTTTAACTTTACAGTCGCGTTCAATTTTCTTTCTGAACATTGGTCCGGCAGCAGCCATAGCTTTGGTGTAACATTCTGTACATTCTTCAGGAATTGAAGTCAGTTTGTACATAGCTTCTTCGAATTTCATTTGCGAGTTAGCTAAGGCATTGGCTTCGTTAATGATTTGTGTACAACGGGCGTTGTAGTAATCAATAATTTTGCTTTTAGCGCCCGATAAAAAGCTTTGCATAGCAGGATCATTTGGTTTGATGTTTTTAATGGCATCAAGATAAGCTCTGGTTTCGTTAGTTCCGACTCCTTTTACAGAAACGGTTTTAGAAGCATAGCGTTTTCCGTCAAAACCATCACCTACGTATAGGTTAACATCTAAAGAAATAGCTGTCATAGCCGGAGCCGTTGAGGTTATATCTTTGGAAGTAACTACTATACTTGGCGCAATAATGAACCTTGAATTAACTCCTGAACCTGAAATACCATTGGCGGTTAACAACTGATTAAGTTTGTTAGTGAGCATGTTTTCTGCACCGCTGGGAAGCGCTTCTGTTTGTGGCGGGATGTAAGCAGTAACCGTAATTCTGCCTAGAGCCGCAGCGCTGGTGGATGATTCTTGAGCCATTACAACAGTACCTGTTAAAGCAAGAATCCAGCAACTGATAGATTTTAATGTATTTTTCATGTTACTTTTTTTTATTTTTCACCTAGTACAAGAGTAGCTTGACCAAGCCCTTTTGTCATGAGTTTGTTAGTAATCGAATAAGGTGCATTTTTCAGCATGGTTTGAAGTCCTTTTAAAAACGCTTTAGCATCCATTGCTTTTCCGTTTGCGTCAAATAATGGAATGCGAACTTGTTCAAACAACATAGAAGTTTCACCTGAATCTGTTTCAGAAAAACGGTGGTTTACAGTATTTTCATGCATCCAATCGGATATGATTTCGCGCAATTCTTTTCCGTTAAATTCTTTTTCAAGGTCATCAGGCCATGAATCGAATTTCTTGATGCGCACGATGATTTCTCTTCCGTTGGCAAACAAATCATCAAAATGAGTTTGTAATTGTCCGTTAAAGTTATCGATATGGGCTAGGACAGCTTCTTCTAACAATACCGGTAATTCCGCTGAAAAAGAAGGACTTCCTGTTCCGGTAGCGGTAGCCACTTGTTTATCGGTGTAAGCATCTAATCCTTTCATGGTAAAGGTAACCGATTTTTTTGGACCGGTTTGATTAACTGTCCAAGTAAGGTCGATAATGATATCGGCTTTTGCTACTTTCTTTAATCTTTCAATTGGTGTTTCTGCTACAGCGGCGCCGCTTTTTGAAGTTAACATTGCGTTTTCTGCGTTTTCAGATTCCAATGTTTTTATAGCCGCAGCCATGTCTTTTAGCGGAAACCCGCGATCAGCCATAAGACCGTTAATTTTGGCTATAACAGCCAGCAATTCTGCATTTTCTTGCATGGCTTTTTTGTAATTGGGAACTTTAATGGTTTCTCCTAAGCTATTCACTTCGGTCATATAGCCGTTTTTGTTACACCAAACATCACTTGGAATTACCATGATGGTTGGTTTTTTTGCTTGAGCAAACGAGAATGTAACACTCAGTAATGCTAAAACCAAAACCGCTTTTATAGATAAATGTTTCATAATTATTGTTGTTTGATAATGCCGTCGGCAATAAGTTTTTGTTTGAGTTCTGAACGAAGAACACGTAAAATTAATCCGTTAGTTACACTTTCTCTGGCTTTTTTGCGGTCGCGACTAACTTTGTCGAAGATTCGCTCATCTCTTAAAGAAATGTAATTTTTGAATTCTCCTCCGTCGGCAAAAAATTTATTGAAGTAGTCTTCGTATTTTTCGAGTGCGTTGACTTCTAAAATTAAGGGTTTTTGTTTGCAGTCTTGTTTTCCTTCAACTAAACCGAAGAAAATAACATCGCGCAAAGCATTCTTTTTGGCTTGTTCCACAGCATCAGAACGATTACGGCCGTTACCCCAAGCTTTTACGGTTTCGGAGCCATCAAGCTCTACCCCTAAACATTCTGTTTTATACCCATAATTACCGGCTATGTTTTTTTGAGAAAAACCTAAGCAAGTAGAGAGTAAGATGATCAATAATGATATTTTTGTTTTCATAGTGCTTTGTTTTAGAATCCTGATGATAACCCACGAATAATACCGGCAGCTTCAAGATCTTTTCTAAGAGCGTCTTTGTGTACAGAAACTACCACTCCGATTTTGTATTCTTTGCCTACTTTTACACGATCGGCAGCGTCAACATTTCCGTCTGATGATTCAGAAACAAATTTCATATAACGCCCGCCCTCTTCAAAAAATGGTTCAAAGAAATCGGCTTTTTCATCTTCTAAATTCGGATTAGAGGCTAACGGACGTTGCGGAGTACAACCTTGTCCACCACCGGAAAATCCTTTAAAAATGATACCATGCACTGCATTTTTTTTGGCTTGTGTGGTAGCTATAGTTGGATTTTTAGAGTATGACCAAACTTTAATTAAATAGGTTCCGTCTTTTCCGATGCCGACACATTCTATTTCATAACGCCAAGCTTTAGTAGCTTCGTCGGCTTTTCTTTGTTTTCTGGCAGATTGCCCGTAACTTAATGAGGTGATGGTTAGTAAGACCAGCATTATCCATGCTCTTGTTTTCATACGTCTTTGGTTTTAGTTATTATTTTCCTTTCTTTTGAACGATTAGCATTCCAGGGTAAAAATCTTTACCGCTTACCTTTTTAAAGTAAGTTCTGTCTTCAGTGCTGTTCGGGTTTTCTTCGTCGGCACCATATCGGTTATCCCATATTGGTAGTTTGTCGTCTACTTTAATTGTTCCAACAACAACATATTCTGTTTTTCCTTCTTTGTTAACTACTTGCTCAAGTACATCGAATTTCGATTTGTCTGTCAAACCTTCTTTTAAACCGATTTTAGCAGAGATTGGTTCTCCGGAAAACAAAGGTGTTTTGGTTTTGAATTCGTCATGGTTTTTTTGAAGCTTAACAATTACAGCGTCAACCGCTTTAACAGTAGCTTTTTCGATGAGTTCTTCTTCCGTTTTTTTGGTAAATACTGAAGATTGAACGTCAGCCCAAGACGTGTCTGAACCAATATATTCTAATTTGAAGATTGTAGATTCTTCGAAAGCTTTTTTCTTTTCAGGAGTAATAGTTTTGTCGTCTGCCCAATAATCGTTGTAAAAAATGGCAGCTGTTTCTTCATCCCAAACCAAGCGGTATAGATGCGCAGTTGTTTTAACCACATATCCCTTTCCGGCAACGGTTACAGCAGCAGAAGTAATAGTTGTGGTAGTGCTCACATCACCAAGGCCTGCAGATGAAGCTACAGATCCGATAGCGTTTAACCAACCGCTTGCTTTTTTAGCCACTTCTTCTTTAGAAACATAATTGTAGTCATTTACTAAAATAAAAGTGTTTTTAATGAGTTCTTCACCGGCATCGGCTAATGTTTCCAAACCTCGTTGGCTTGCTTTAGCTTTTGCGATATCCAAGGCATTGGCGTCGTATTTTCCTCTATCGGCAATCATGTCCATGTTGAAGCCGCCTTTCGCACTTCTGTTGAACCATTTGGCAACGATATCTCTAGCTACATTGTTTTCTGCTAAAAAAGCAGTAATGTTTTGAGATTCGTCTTTAGCGTTTGAAGTTGGAATTACTCGATTTCCAAGGTTGTGATTGTTGAATTTTTCAGGAATCGGACCTTTTTCAAAAGAAGCTTTGATGACTTCAGCATAAGGTCTGGTTTCATCATGAATCATTAAAGTGTAAAGAGAACTTCTGCGGTATTTGACTTCAGGATTAACAGCTTGAGTTTGTGCGCTTGTGTAAGTTATAGTTGTTAATAGGGTAAGTAAAAATGTAATTGTTTTTTTCATTTCTTTGATTTAAGTGCATATTAGAATAAATAACCTACGGAGAATTGTATGGCAGTATTGAAAGCTCTGTCGTTTTCAGGTACAAAACTTCCACCAACATTAGTTAGTCCTAATGTGTAACGCCCTTGAAAAATAACGCCGTTTTTAAGTTCGTATTCTAATCCCGCTGCTACTGAAAAGTCCATAGTTTTAATGCCGTCAATGCTTTCGTTGGAAGTGTTGGTTTTGAACTTAGAATTTACCAAAAATCCAACTTGCGGACCAGCTTCTAAACTTAATCCTTTAACCACAGGAAATTTGGCTAATACCGGCAAAGTGACGTAGTTCAATTTGATTCTTCCGCCTCCGGTTGCGTCAACAGTAGCACCTTGTCCGGAATATAATAATTCAGGTTGGATAGAGAAATTATCGCTTACAATAATTTCGGCTAAAAGCCCAAGATGAACACTGGTTCTGATGCTTAATTCTTCTACATCTCCCATAAGGTTGGTTACATTAAGTCCACCTTTAATTCCTAATTTGATACCTTCTTCTCTTTTTGATTTTTGAGCATGAATGGTAATCACACTGCAAGTCAATAATAAAATAGTAATAATTTTTTTCATAATATAGTCTTAAAATTTATGCAATAATACATTTTTTTTATGATTCACAAGTCAGATGTTCATAAACCGTTGTTCTAATGTAAATTGGCTTTGATTTTTTTGGTCCGAAAAATAAGAATGGTTTATTCCACAATAAAAAACCCCGATTCCAATAAGAACCGAGGTTTTAATATGGTGAATTAATAATTTTAATTCATAGGATTATCCTAAAGTAACTCTTTTGAAACCTGTAATTTCAACGTTGAAACCTTTAACATAATCACCTACTTTTTTACTGTCATCTTTGATGAAGTTTTGATCCAATAAAGCTTTTTCTTGGTCTAAAGTAGTATTGTCAGAGATAAAACGTTGTACTTTACCAGGAATAATTTTATCCCAAATTTGTTCCGGTTTGCCTTCCGCTTTTAATTCCGCTTTAGCATCTTCTTCTGCTTGTTTTAATACTTCTTCTGTTAATTGAGAGAAAGAGATATATTGAGGAACATTTTTTAAAGTTTTTCCTAATCGTTTTGCTTCTTCATTTTCTTTTTCGATTACAGCAATACGAGCAGCCAATTCTGAAGCAACGAAAGCAGGATCAAAATCTTTGTAAGATAAGGTGTCCGCTCCCATAGAGGCCACTTGCATAGAAATGTCTTTTGTTAAAACGTCAGCGTTGGCAATTGGTGCAGAAATTGCAGTTAGGGCAGCAATTTTGTTTACGTGAACATAAGATCCAACGTAAGCGCCTTCTAAGATTTCGAAACCACCGATTTCGATTTTCTCACCGATAACACCGGTTTGCTCGATTAATTTTTCAGCCACAGTAATTCCGTTGAAATCTGAAGCTAAAAATTCTTCTTTAGAAGAGAAGTTAATAGCTCTTTCAACTAAATCTTTAGCCAAAGCAACGAAAGCTTCATTTTTACCCACGAAATCTGTCTCGCAGTTTAAAGTGATGATTGCACCTTTAGTATTGTCAGCATTGATAAAAGAAACAGCAGCTCCTTCAG
>JBIIXM010000249.1:0-3197 GCA_044338435.1 Flavobacterium sp.
CAGTGGCTTGGTGAAGCTTTACCCAAACCCGACGAGAAATCTTTTAACTATTGATACGCCTAATAATTTTGTGTTGGATAAAGTTGAGGTTTACAACAACCTCGGTCAATTGGTGTTGGAATCTGCCAATATAACACAAGGCGGTTCTTTGGATGTAAGTGCATTTCAAAGTGGTGTGTACTTTATTAAACTTGATGTTGCAGGTCAACAAGTCACTCGCAAATTTTTAAAAGAATAAACCCAAACTATCTTTTCGTTTTTTCCCTAAAAATTTGCTCCAGATTTTTACTCTTCAAACTAATTTGCAAAGTCTTCAATCCGTTGGCTTGCGCAAAATCAAAAATATTCGGGCGCATGTCTTCTTCAGTATTAAAGGTTAGCAACCAAAGGTTGTCGCCATTGTTTTGATACGTTTTCAGGTTGGCTAAAGTGGCCAGGGTTTCGTTAGTAATCGCTTTGTCAAATTCAACTTCAATGATTTGCTCTTTTTCCTCAGCTACCAATTTGTCCAGTTTTTTATCGGTTACAATTTTACCTTGATCGATAATAATGACACGGTCGCAAATAGCTTCAACTTCCTGCATGATGTGTGTAGAAAGAAAAACGGTTTTGTCTTTACCAACGTTTTTAATCACATTTCTAATTTCTACCAATTGGTTCGGATCTAATCCGGTAGTGGGTTCGTCTAAAATCAATACTTCCGGATTGTGCAATAGTGCTGTGGCCAAGCCTACCCTTTGACGATAGCCTTTAGACAACTGTCCGATTTTTTTATGGCTTTCCGGAGTCAAACCGGTTAATTCGATTACTTCCTCAATACGTGATTTGGCTACTTTATATACATCGGCATTAAAAGCCAAGTACTCTCGTATGTACAAATCCAAGTACAGCGGATTGTGTTCGGGCAAATAGCCAACGGATTGTTGTACTTGAAGTTGGGCTTCGTTAACATCGTTGCCGTTAACTTTAGCCACACCTTCATCGGCGTTTAGGTAAGTCGTTAAAATTTTCATCAAAGTCGATTTTCCGGCGCCATTCGGACCTAAAAAACCAACAATTTCTCCTTTTTTGACTGAGAATGAAACCTTATCCAGTGCCTTTTGGGCACCGTAACTTTTGGAGATGTTTTGAACTTCTATTGACATAAACGAACTATTTGGAACAAATGTAATAATTAATAAAAGGATAACGAAAAATTGCCGCTTTTATGATGCAGCGAAAACGTTTCCTTAGATTTTTTGCATGGTTTCTGTAAAAGCTAAGTTTTATTTTTTTAAATTAGCCAAAGTCAATCAGCACTATGAGACAATTTAACACTTTTTATACCTATTTCTTTTATTTCTTCTTCGGACAGGAAAAGGGATTGGTATTGTGTTATGTAAAAAAATAAATAAACAAGTAACAGTAATAGAAATCCCAATGAAAGTTGGGATTTTTTTTTGGATGTATGGAAACAAAAATAGCGATACAAGGCATTAAAGGCTCCTTTCACCACCAAGTGGCCCAACAATATTTCGAACAAGTTGATGGTTTAGATGAATGTATGTCGTTTGACGATTTGGTCAAAAGCTTGATTAATAATCGTTCGCAAAAAGGCGTCATGGCATTGGAGAACTCTATCGCTGGTTCGATTATCCCGAATTATGCCTTGATTGATCGTAACAATTTACATATTATCGGCGAGCATTATTTGGATATTCATATGAACCTGATGGTCTTGAAAGGTCAAACAATAGAAGACATCAAAGAAGTGCATTCGCATCCTATAGCTTTATTGCAGTGCGCTGTTTTCTTTAGTCAATATCCGCATATCAAATTGGTGGAAAGTGGCGATACGGCCGAAACCGCTCGGCGTATTCAAGAACAACAACTCAAAGGCATTGGCGCTGTGGCGGCTCCGATTGCGGCAGACTTGTATGATTTGGAAATTCTGGCTGCCGGAATTCACACCGTGCAAAGCAACAAAACCCGTTTTGTGATTGTCAAAACCACCAACAAAGAATGGCCTAAAGAAACCATCAACAAAGCCTCAATCAAATTCGAATTGGACGATACGCCCGGTAGTTTGGCCACGGTTTTAAATGTTATGAATAACTGTAAGCTGAACTTAACTAAAATCCAATCCATGCCGATTATTGACCGACCGTTTCAGTATTCATTTTTTGTAGATGTGATTTTTGAAAAGTACAAACACTATGAAAAGGCTAAAAACATTTTAGCCCTAATGACCACACATTTTAAAGTGTTGGGAGAATACAAAAGAGGAGAACAATAACAATAACAATATCAAAAATCAATGATTAGTATTGAACATTGCTGTTGCCATTGAAATTTAAAAAAAATATGATACAAACTGCCCACCGATTAAACAGCGTTCAGGAATATTATTTTTCCAAAAAATTGCGCGAAGTAAGCCAGCTCGTGGCCGAGGGTAAACCCATCATCAATATGGGCATCGGTAGCCCGGATTTGGCGCCGGATGGCTCCGTTATACAAGCCATGGTACAAGGGATGAACGATGCTAAAGCTCACGAATATCAAAGTTATCAAGGGTTGCCGGAGTTGCGACAAGGGATGGCCGATTTCTATACCAAACAGTTTGGCGTAACTTTGGATTCAAATACCGAGATTTTGCCGTTAATGGGTTCCAAAGAAGGTATCATACATATTTCGCTGGCATTTTTAAACGAAGGTGATGAAGTGCTGATTCCCAATCCGGGGTATCCAACCTATGCGTCGGTAAACGAATTGGTGCAGGCCAAAGCCATTTATTACGATTTAACAGCCGCCACTAATTGGCAACCCGATTTTGGGGCTTTGGAACAAATGGATTTGTCTAAAGTTAAGTTGATGTGGGTTTCTTATCCGCACATGCCTACCGGAGCGAACGGGACTATGGCGCTGTTTGAAAAGCTGATTGCTTTCGGTAAAAAACACCAAATTTTAATTGTTAATGACAATCCGTATAGCTTTGTTTTAAATGATACTCCGTTGTCGATTTTACAAGTAAAAGGCGCTAAAGACGTGGCTTTGGAACTCAATTCGCTCTCCAAAACCTACAACATGGCCGGATGGCGCGTGGGTATGATTTTAGGAAAACCTAATCTGATTGAGGCCGTTTTAAAAGTAAAAAGTAACATGGATAGCGGTATGTTTTACGGCATTCAGAAAGGCGCAGTCGAAGCACTCAAACTAGG
>JBIIXM010000250.1:0-3177 GCA_044338435.1 Flavobacterium sp.
GTTCATGAAAATTGGTTACAAAGAATTACACATTCCTGCCAATCCCGACGGGACACATAAAATAGACCAAAACTCTTTACATATTTGGCCTCGCGGGAATTTTATGTTAATGGCCTTGGCCAATTTAGACGGCAGTTTTACTTGTACGTTGTTTATGCCATTTGAAGGCGAAAATTCGTTTGAGCAATTAAAAGACGAAGCTTCTTTGGTGGCTTTCTTCGCCAATTATTTCCCGGATACCGCAGCAGTGATTCCCGATTTGGTTCGCGATTTCTTTAAAAACCCAACCAGTTATTTGGCTATTATGAAGTGCTATCCTTGGACGTTTGAAGATAAGGTAGCTTTGATAGGCGATGCGTCTCATGCCATAGTGCCTTTTTATGGTCACGGTATGAACGCTGGTTTTGAAGACATTACGGTTCTAAGTGAAATGATGACAAAATATGGAGACGATTGGCAAACGATTTTCTCCGAATACCAAAAATCGCGCAAACCTAATGCTGATGCCATAGCCGAATTGTCACTGCGCAATTTCATCGAAATGAGTACCAAAACCGCCGATGAAAAATTCTTACTCCAAAAGAAAATTGAAAAGTGGTTCTCCGACAAACATCCCGACAAATGGATGCCATTGTATAGTCGCGTTACCTTTAGTTTACAACCCTATTCCGAAGCTTTAGCGATAGGTGATTTCCAAAATCAAATCATGGAGCAAATCATGCAAATGCCGAATATTAAAGAAAAGTGGAATAGTGCTGAAGTCGAGAACAGCATCATCGAATTACTCCAATAAATTTCAGAAGCTTATCCGGCTGTTCGCTCTATCTTTTTCGTCAGACCAAGTTTGTTTTTAACACCTATGGATTATACGAAAAAGGATGCCACTGCCATCCGGGCTAGGGCTATTCTGCTTCCCGATGTACTTTCGTAAAATCAAACGCCGGTTGGCAAATGGCGATGTATTCACAAGCCTCGTCAAAAGGATTGGAATATTGCACCCGCGTATTTTTTTCAATTTTGATGGATTGACCGGCTTCTAAAATTACGGTTTCCCCATCAATAATAAACTGCTTTTTCCCCGAAATAATATAGGTGTATTCGTCGAACTCAGGCGTTTGAAACGGTTCACTCCAATGTGGCGGTGCGATCATGTGAGCGATAGAAATATTATCGTTAGCCGTAGCTACTTTTCCGTGGTGTTCTTCTATTAATTTTCCGTCGGTGGTTGGTACTACAAAAGGAGCTTTTTGGATAAAATATTTTTTCATTTACTTTTTAAATATAAAATACACGGCTAAAATTAAGAATACAAACCCAACGGCATGATTCCATCGAAAGGTTTCGTTTTTGAAAAACAACAGCGAAAAAATCACAAAAATGACAAGAGTAATCACTTCTTGTATGACTTTTAATTGCATCAGTGAAAATGGTCCCCCGTTGCCTTGAAAGCCAATTTTGTTGGCCGGAACCTGAAAGCAATATTCAAACAATGCCAATCCCCAACTGATTAAAATGATGGTAATCAATCCGGCGTTTTCAAACCATTTCAACTCTTTAAATTTGAGATGTCCGTACCAAGCCAAGGTCATAAAAACATTGGACAACACTAACAAACCTATGGTTAAAAATGACTTCATTATTTGCGGAACAGTTTGTTTAAAATCCCAAATACACCACGAATAAAGGTTGCACTCGTTACCACTTTAGTAACCGATTTTCCTATCACTTCCGCAGTGCTTGGTTCGTTGCTTTTTTGTTGTTCTTGTTGGGTTTCAGCCTCAACTTCAGCCTGTTGGTTAGCGGATTCGATTTTTTGCGTCAGCATTTCATAAGCACTTTCGCGGTCCATGGCTTCGGCGTATTTTTTAACCAACTTCGAGTTGGCATTGATTTCGGCTATTTCAGCATCGGTTAAAACATCCATGCGACTCATCGGTGCGCGCAACATAGTAGCGGCTAACGGAGTAGGAATTCCTTTTTCGTTTAAAGCCGTTACAAAAGCTTCACCGATTCCGAGAGAGGTCAACACTTCGTCTGTTTTGTAGTAATCGGAAATAGGATAGTTTTCGGCAGTTTGCTTGATGGCTTGGCGGTCTTTGGCAGTAAAGGCTCTTAAGGCATGTTGGATTTTTAATCCCAATTGCGCCAAAACACTGGCCGGAACGTCCATCGGATTTTGGGTGATGAAATACACACCGATACCTTTGGAACGAATCAGTTTAATGATGGTTTCGATTTGGTCGAGTAGGGCATCGCTGGCTTCGTTAAAAATCAGGTGTGCTTCATCTATAAAAATCACCAATTCCGGTTGGTCGGCATCGCCTTTTTCCGGCATTTGTTGGTAAATTTCAGCTAATAAACTCAGCATAAAGGTTGAGAATAATTTCGGCTTGTCTTGAATATCGGTTAGGCGAAGAATATTTACATAGCCTTTGCCATTTTCATCGATGCGCATCAAATCGTCTATCTCAAACGACTTTTCACCAAAGAAAATATCACCGCCTTGTTGTTCCAATTCGATTATTTTTCTCAGAATTATGCCGGTGGTTGATGTAGAAATTTTGCCGTAGTGTTCTTGAATTTCTTCTTTGCCTTCTTCGGTGATGTAGTTGATGACTTTTTTGATGTCTTTCAAATCCAGCAAAGGCATTTTTTTGTCATCGCAATATTTAAAAATAACAGCCACAACACCGGCTTGGGTGTCGTTCAAATCGAGTATTCTGGAGAATAAAACGGGGCCGAATTCAGAGACAGTAGCCCTTAGTCTAACGCCGTTTTGTTGGGAAAGCGATAACAGTTCAACCGGGAAACTTTCGGGTTGGTAAGGAAGATTAATTTTGGCGTGACGTTCCGTGATAAAAGGTTTAGCTTCGCCGGCTTTGGCAATCCCTGAAAAATCCCCTTTGATATCCATCATGAGCACCGGAATTCCGAAAGAAGACAACTGTTCCGATAAGACTTGTATGGTTTTGGTTTTACCCGTTCCGGTGGCTCCGGCTATAAGTCCGTGACGGTTTAATGTCTTCAATGGTACTTTGACAAAAGTATCCGGTAGTGCTTCTCCGTTAAGCATGGCGCCGCCTAATGTAATGCTATCGCCTTTAAATTGATAGCCCTCGTTGATGTATTTTGAAAATTCAGCTGTAGCAGTCATGGTTGCATTTGTAGTTTTATAAA
>JBIIXM010000251.1:0-3169 GCA_044338435.1 Flavobacterium sp.
ATTTCTACAAAATCACCTACGACACAATCATGGGTAATGATAGCATTGTAGTATACCAAACAGCCTTTGCCAATAGTAACACTATTCGAAAAAACTGCATTCATTAAAACGGTACTTCCAACACCTATACTTACTTCATAACTGCTGATTTGTGCCAACGGACTAATCGCAGAAACGCATTCGCCGCCCAAATCCGTGAACTTTTTATATAAGTTGTAGCGCAATATTGGATTGCCGATACCCAAAACAAATTGGTTTCCGGCTTTGTTAAAAAAGGACGCTGCTTGTGCTTCGCTTTTCAAAATCGGAAAACTATCGTATAACGTTTCCCCTATTTCATTTACATCGTCATAAAACGCGAGGTTTTCGGTTTGGTTGCGTTGCTGCAAAACCTCCAAAACTTCTTTGGCAAAACCTTTGGCTCCAATGACAATCATAAGTTAGCATTAATTAAGTTGACAATCTGCGCTAAATCATCCGGCTCCAAAGCGTGTGATAACGGTAAACATAAAATAGTTTGGGCGATGCTTTCGGAAATCGGCATCGCGGTATCTTTGATATAACCCACTTTATTGAGTGAAGGATAGAAATAACGACGTGGGAAAATTTCGTGATCGTTTAAAGCCTTTTGCACGCACAAGAGTTGGGCTTCGCTTTCAAAAATCACCGGAAAATAACTGTAATTCCAATGGGTGTTTTCGCGCAACTTCATGGTGGTCAAGACTTCGAAATTCAGTGTCTTCAGATAAAAACCGACCACTTCTTTACGAGCCGCAATAATGCGCTCCAAATGCGGTAAAACAGCCAAACCCATCGCAGCTTGCAATTCCGATATCTTTCCGTTAATCCCTAACCCATGGAAAGCCAACGGACCGTCGTGACCGAAATTATGACTGTAATAGATTTGATGCATTAATTTTTCGTCGTTACAAAAAACAGCTCCGCCTTCTCCGGTGTGAAACAATTTGGTCGCGTGGAAACTACAAGTGCTCACATCGCCGTATTCAAAAACCGATTGGCCTTGGTAAGAAACACCAAAACAATGCGCGGCATCGTAAATAACTTTCAAGCCGTGTTTGGTTGCTATTTGTTCAATTACCTCAATATTACACGGATTACCAAAAACGTGTGTAGCCAAAATGGCCGTAGTTTTAGGTGTAATGGCAGCTTCAATTTGGGTCTCATCTATCGTTAAAAAGTCGGGATGAATGTCGACAAAAATCGGCGTACAATTTTCCCAAAGTATGGAAGCTGTCGTAGCCACATAACTGAACGGCGTGGTAATGATTTCGCCGCCTTTGCCTAACAATTTCAAAGCAATTTGCAACGGAATGGTTCCGTTGTTGGTAATTAAAATCGAATTGACTTGAAGGTAGGCTTTTAATTTTTCTTCCAACTCCAAAACCAAGGCACCGCGATTGGTAAGCCATTCGTTTTGCCAAACCCGCTGCAATTGAGCTTGGTATTCTTCGATGGGCGGAAAAAAAGTTTTGGTAACGTTGATCATGTTGGTTTCACTAAAAGCTTCACAAATAAACGAATATATTGTGTAAAAATTCAAAAGAAAAAAGGCGAAATGCTTCTTTTATCCTTTACTGATGTTAAAATGAAAAAAGAGAAACCTTTTGGCTTTGACTTTAGTGTGCAGTTGAAAACCTGCTTTTTCAATGCCTTTGATGGAGCTCAGGTTGTTGGGATGAACTATAATGAATACTTCTTTGCGACAGTTTTTCAGAATTTCTTCTCTGGCGATGTAATTGATAACGAAAGGATAAATCGATTTCCCTTTAAACGCCTCAACGGTTCTGCAATCGCCTATCGTTGGTCCTGTTTTTCCAATGAGACTCAGAATAAATAATTTTTTAAACAAGAAACTTTCATGTACAACCTTATTGGCTTCCTTAATAAAGAAGCGTTTTTTGTTGGCGTTTACCGTTTCACTTTCAATAGTAAAGTCTAAGACCGGAAAATCGGCTACTGTATCCTCTTTCATCACGTATATTAACGCATCAATAGGGATAACTTTACAATATTTGAGTAGTTTTTTTATCATCGTTTGAAGAATGTCAAGGCTTTGGCTATCGGTTTTTTATACTTTTTAAGGTATTTTTCAAAGATAAGATACGCTTTAAAATAAGTTGGCTGGATGATCCAATGGTATTTTCCTTGGTCGAAATAAATTTGTTCATCTGCATAACTCGATTTCAAACTGATAACGCCTTTGGAACCGCCAAGAGAAATGTTGTAACCCGATAGATTTTCTTGCCAAGCCAAACGCATGGCTTCAAAGTGCAGAAAATGACCGGCTAAAAAGTCGGGTTTTTCTTTTTTTGTTCCGCCCAATATATAGGTGTAATGATTGCCGGCTTTGATGATAAGTGATGCGCCTTTAATGTTCCCTTTATGAAATGCTCCCATAAAATGGGCTTGTTTTTTTTCAATAATCGACAGTAAAGTGTCTTTGAAAGCCGACCAAGAACGTAAGGCATAGCCATTGGTAGCGGCATTTTCCAAACACAAATCGTAAGCTATTTTGATGGCTTTTTCCTCTTCTAAAAAACGAAGTTCCAAGCCTTTTCTTTGGGCACTTCGGATGTATCGTCTCACAGAAGCGCGAAAACTATTGATAAAATCCTCTTCGGTTTCGTAGCCTTGAACCGACTTCCAATTGATCCCGTAAGCCGAATACACATATTTAAAACAATGTCCTTTTTTGGCCGAAGCCAAAGCCGGAAAATCGGTTACCGGATAAACATGCGGATTAATACTATCGGATAACGGCAGCGAAACATGGGCATAGCAACAACCCAAAACTTTAGCCCTTTCAGAAACCTTAGCCAATAAATCGTTTATATGTTGGGTATAATTTTGATCGGTTATCGGACCAAATGGCACTATGTAGAATTCAAAAAAAGCTGCTTTGGCAATCACCGCTGCAAATCCGCCTACAATAGTTTGCTTGTCGACCAATAAGGCTACTTCGTAATCAAACCCGTAAGAGGTAAACGACTGGTTCCAAGTAGAAAGCAGTAAATGATTGGCCACATTCTGTTGCAGCACAAAGTCATCCCACTTTTGGAGCCACGAAGAGTCTTTGGTAAAAATTATTTCCATTAGCTGATGGGTCTGTTCGGTATGCCGGTGGAATGGGCGACTACTATTTTACCTT
>JBIIXM010000252.1:0-3159 GCA_044338435.1 Flavobacterium sp.
ATTTCAACAACTCGGGTTCCGGCTACGCGCAAGGATTGGATGTGTTTTGGAGAGACAATAAATCGGTTAAAAATTTGGAGTATTGGATTTCGTATTCTTATATCGATACCCAAAGAAACTACCGCAACTTTACTGCCGAAGTGACGCCGAGTTTTGTGGCCAAACACAGTTTAAGCGTCGTTTCGAAATGGTGGATTAACAAATGGAAGTCGCAATTGAGTGTCACCAATTCATTCACTACAGGCAGACCGTTCAACAATCCGAACGAGTCTCAGTTCATGAACAGCAGCACCAAAGGCTATAATAACTTGAGTTTGGGTTGGGCTTACTTAATGACACAACAAAAGATTTTGTATTTTTCGGTATCGAATGTTTTAGGAACTGCCAATGTTTTTGGTTACGAATACGCCAACACACCCAATACAGATGGTGTTTACAATAGAAGAGCTATTCGTCCAACTGCTGACCAGTTTTTCTTTGTCGGTTTCTTTTGGACAATTAGTGAGAATAAGAAGGATAATCAGTTGAATAATTTATAGATGCTAAGGCTCTAAGGTGCTGAGTTACTAAGTTAAAAACCTTAGGACCTTAGCAACTCAGAACCTCAGAGCCTTTAAGAAAAAACAATTCATCCCCAAAAATCTACAGTTCGGTCATTATAAATTTCACAGTCGTTTAAAGCAACCTACTTTTGGACTATAAAATAAGAAGAGTTTTAATCATCAAAAAAACAAAAATCATGACAAAAATTATTACCATCATCGCCCTATTAGTAAGCTCCGTTTTATCGGCGCAAACACCCTACGAACAAGGAATGACTAAAGCCCTTGGTTTGTGGAGAGAAGGAAAACCGAAAGAAGCTTCCGATTTAATGGAGCGCATAGCGTCCGCAGAAAAAAGCAACTGGTTGCCTAATTATTACGTAGCCATGATTAACACAACAGAAGCTTTCAATCCGGCTAACAAAAGCAACGCTACTGCTTTACTTGAGAAAGCCCAGCAAGCCCAAGATGCAGCTACAGTCATCAGTCCGAATAACGCAGAATTACTGGTAATGCAAGCTATGATTTACACGGCCATGATTGTGCAAGATCCTATGGTCAACGGGATGAAGTATTCCCCTAAAGTGATGGAGTTGTATACTAAAGCCAAAATTATTGCACCGGAAAATCCCAGAGTAGTTTACTGTAAAGCCGAGTTTGAAATTAGCGGCGCCCAATGGACCGGTGCCGATGTGAAAAAATTATGCTTAGATTTGGAATCCGCCATTCCTTTATTTGAAAAATTCGTACCCGAATCACCTTTTCATCCAAAATGGGGATTGGACAGAGCCCAGCAAGCATTGAAAAATTGTAAATAAAGCTACTAAGTGGCTAAGGCACTAAGGTTCTAAAAAAATGAACTCAGTGCCTCAGCACCTCAGCACCTTAGCACCTGAATAATCAAATGAAACCAATAATCAAAGAAATTCCCAGAGCCCTTATTATTTCAATAACCATCTTTTTTGTGTTGGTTTTGATCCGATTGATTACCGGAAACAGCATTAACTTTAACTATGGTTTGCTGGTCAACTTTGGCTACGTTATGCTTTACGGGATGACTTTATACTTGTCAAACGCGATTGTTTTTATGTGTCTAGACAAGGTTTTCTCTGCCGAAAGGTTTACCCCAAAACGCATTTTAATAGGCTTTGTATTGTCGTTTTTAGTGTCCATAGTGGTGATTTTTTTACTTCGCATTTTCGAAGATGTAATGGTAGAAGGCATTCCGTTCAGTGTTTTTTTAAGCCAAGAGCACATGGCGAATTATTTGGTAGCGATAATCATAACCCTAGTGGTAACTCTGGCTTTTCACGCCTTTTATTTTTACAAAGCCTATGCGGAAAATAAAGTCAAAGAGCAAAAGGTCATTGCAGGAACCGCTTCAGCCCAGTTTGAAAGTTTGAAAAACCAGATTGATCCGCACTTCTTGTTTAACAGTTTGAATGTGTTGAGTTCCTTAATCGAAGAAAATCCGGATAATGCGCAAAAGTTCACTACTTCTTTGTCTAAAATCTACCGTTATGTGCTGGAACAAAAAGACAAAGAATTGGTCTCGGTGGAAGAAGAATTGTCGTTCGCCAAAACGTATATGAATTTGCTCAAAATGCGTTTTGAAAACAGTATCAGCTATGAATTGCCAACCGATTTTGACAATCCGGAAGCCAAAGTAGTACCGTTGTCGCTCCAACTTTTATTGGA
The DNA here is from genome assembly GCA_044338435.1 of Flavobacterium sp. Lineage (GTDB taxonomy): Bacteria > Bacteroidota > Bacteroidia > Flavobacteriales > Flavobacteriaceae > Flavobacterium. Next base: position 2,241 of record JBIIXM010000252.1, read on the forward strand.
AAACACCATCAAGCACAATGTAGTGAGTGAGCAAAAACCGCTACACATCAAGATTTATATTGAGAACAACTATTTAATCGTTGAAAATAATTTACAAAAAAAAGAAGTCTTGCAAGATCGAAAAGGCGTTGGGCTGCAGAACATCGTCAATCGTTACGGCTTGATTTCGGAAAGAAAGGTGTTGGTGGATCAAACCGAAACCGCTTTCAAGGTCAAAATTCCTATTTTAACCAAACAAATTGTCATCATGGAAACACAAAATATCTACAATGAAAACATGGCTTACGTTAGGGCCAAAGAGCGAGTGGAGAAACTCAAAGGATTTTACGGCAACTTAATTTCGTATTGTTTCGTTATCCCGTTTTTAATTTTTATCAATTTAAAAACCGGTGGATTTCATTGGTTTTGGTTCCCAATGTTAGGCTGGGGAATGGGCTTAACTTTTCACGCCTTAGAAACTTTCGGTTACGGTAAATCTTGGGAAGAAAAAAAGATTCGTGAAATCTTACACAAAGAAAACAATCCGAACAGCAAATGGAGTTAGTTATGGGACCATCGAACGAAATTTTGGAACAAATTGTCAAAGAACGAGTACACAAGCTAAAACAATTTTACACGCACTTGTTTATTTATGCAATTGGTGTTGCGGTGTATGTAGCCAAGACGTATTTTGGCGTACCGCTCAACTTTTGGCCGATTCGTTTTATCAACGAATTTGTGATGGGATTGTGGACCTTCTTCTTGGTAATGCAGGCAATGCAGTTGTTTATAACACAAAAGGTTTTGGGGCACCAATGGGAACAAAAACGGATTCAGAAAATCATGGAAAAGGAAAAAACCAAACAACAAAAATGGGAATAATCATGGAAACTACTAACGAATTTGAACGCTATCAAAAAGCGAAAAAACAAGTCGAAGA
>JBIIXM010000253.1:0-3158 GCA_044338435.1 Flavobacterium sp.
TATTACCGGTACCTTTAAATTCTTCGAAAATTACCTCGTCCATTTTTGAACCGGTTTCGGTTAAGGCGGTGGCTATGATACTCAAGGAACCTCCATTTTCTACGTTACGGGCGGCTCCAAAGAAACGTTTTGGTTTTTGTAAGGCGTTAGCATCTACTCCACCCGACAATACTTTACCGGAAGCCGGTTGTACTGTATTGTAAGCGCGAGCTAAACGAGTAATCGAATCCAACAAAATCACTACATCGTGTCCGCACTCCACCAAACGCTTGGCTTTTTCCAATACAATATTAGCAATTTTCACGTGTTCCGATGGTTCTCTGTCGAAAGTAGAAGCAATTACTTCACCTCGAACGCTGCGCTGCATATCGGTTACCTCTTCCGGTCTTTCGTCAATGAGTAAAACCAACAAATATACTTCCGGGTGATTGGCCGCAATAGCGTTGGCAATGTCTTTCAACAACATTGTTTTACCGGTTTTAGGCTGCGCGACTATCATACCGCGTTGTCCTTTACCAATTGGGGAAAACAAATCTATTACACGAGTGGAAACACTGGCTTGTTTATCGGCTATGTTGAATTTTTCTTTCGGGAAGATAGGCGTTAAATGTTCAAACGACACTCGGTCTCGCACCACTTGCGGATCGTGACCGTTAATCTTTAACACTTTAACCAACGGGAAAAACTTCTCGCCTTCTTTAGGCGGACGCACTACACCTTTTACAGTATCTCCGGTTTTCAAACCGAACAATCGAATTTGGGAAGTCGACAAATAAATATCATCCGGCGATGCTAAATAGTTATAATCAGAGGAACGCAAAAAGCCGTAACCATCAGGCATCATTTCCAAAACGCCTTCGCTTTCAATAATACCGTCAAATTCGTAATCGGCATCGCGAAAGTTGTTTTGTTTTTTTCCTTTAAAATTGGGGTTGTTGGAATTTCCGTTACCGTTGTTTTGCGGTTTATTCGAAGAATTATCGGCAGTATTGTGAGAAGGATTCTGATTTTTGTGTCGGTGTTGACGGTGTTCGTCGGAAGAAGGTTTGGCTTGATTGTCGGTAGCTTGGTCTTCGTTAGATGACGTGACTACGATTTCTGAAGTATCTGAAGGAATGGCTTCTGTGGGAGCAGCCTCGGCGTTTTGGCTTTGTTTATTTTTCTTGTCGAAAGGCTTTTTAAACTTACTCTTTTTGCCTTCAAAGGCCGGTTTTTCCTCAGCTACTGCAATAGGCGCTGTCTCTTGGGAGAACAAATCGTTTGAAGTGGTATCAGTTTCTTTGGGCGTGGGCGTGATGCGCGTTCGTTTCGACTTGGTCTCTTTGGCTTGTGGCGCTTCGGGTTCCAACTGATTTTTTGAGGAAGCCGTTTTGTTTTGGTGCTCTAAAATTTGCGCAATCAATACGTCTTTTTTGGCACCGGCAACTTTAATGGTTTTAGCCAACTTGGCTATTTCTTGAAGCTCAGTAAGCTTCATTTCTTTTAAGGCGGAAATATCAAACATCGATAGTGTTGTGAATAAAATTATATTTTCAGGAGAATACTAAAAAAATGTGGGTAGAAAAATGGTATAGAAATATCCGAAGATGAAGTACTTGCGGATTTGTAATGCAATAATACAAATAATATTTTACGATGCAATAGTATTTTTTAAAAAGAAACTTTATTTTTGTGCACCTATTTCAAGATTATGTTTAGAGTACAAACGTATTATTTAATCGCCAGCTTATTGATCACTGGAGTATTGCCGTTTATTTTCCCACTGTGGACTATAGCGGAAAAACCGTTTTACTTTATGGCGGATATCGTTTACGTGAGTTTGTTTGGCTTAAGCACCACACTCTCGTTACTCAGCATTTTATCTCACACAAAAAGACAACAACAATTTGTCATGGGCAGATTGAATATCATATTGAATTTAATTTTATTAGGATTATTGGTGTATCGAACACTAAACGCATCTGGAGGAACTACTGCTGTTCCTGAGAAAGGTGTTGGGATGTTCTTACCTATTTTTTCTATCGTATTCTTGGTTTTGGCCAACAAAGCCATCAAAAAGGATGAAGATCTTGTAAAATCTGTGGATCGATTGCGATAAACCTATAAACTTAGTTTTTTAGTGCTGCGAAAAACCCGTCTCGTTAAACAGACGGGTTTTTTATTTTTAGCCATATAGATTATATTTTAATATGGCACACGGATGACACGGATTTGACCGATTAAAACAGATTAAAAGAATCTGTGAAAATCCGTTTAATCTGTCCAATCTGTGGCTAAACTAATATCTGTGGTGGTTGCTGAATGCTACTTCTTCCCTAATTCGATAATCTCTAAATTTTGAATTTTATCACCATCAATTTCAAAGCGCAACATGGTCCTGACTTGGTGAAAGCCATAGATACCGCAAGCACCGGGATTCATGTGGAGTAAATTCAGACTCTTATCGAATTGTACTTTGAGTATATGCGAATGCCCGCAAATAAAAAGCTTTGGTGGATTGCTCTGTATTTCTGCTCGAATGGCTTGGTTGTACTTCCCGGGATAACCACCGATGTGGGTAATCCAAACATCAACGCCTTCACACATAAAGCGGTTGTGCAACGGAAATTCCATTCGGGCTTTGTCATCATCAATATTTCCGTAAACGACGCGTAAAGGTTTGAGGGCTTTAATAGTATCGGTCACTTGCAAATCGCCTATATCGCCGGCATGCCAGACTTCGTCGGCTAAACGAACGTATTTTAGGATGGATTCGTCTATATGACTGTGGGTGTCGGAAAGGAGCAGGATTTTTTTCAAACTAAAAAGGTGCTAAGATGCTAAGGCGCTAAGGTACTAAGTTGATATGGTTCTGAGGTTGCAAATATAAGTAACGAAATTATGAAAACTTTAAACATCAAATTTAAAATCCTTTGTACCTTTACGCCCCAGACTCGAGCCATGTAATGGCGAACTGATATTTTCATAAATTTAGGACAGTCAAACTTGAGATATTTTATTGAATTAGCATACAGAGGAACCAACTACCACGGATGGCAATACCAACCGGACGCTAATTCCGTACAAGAAACCCTGAACAAAGCCTTATCGGTCTTGCTAAAGAAAGACATTGACATGGTTGGTGCCGGGCGAAGCGATACCGGTGTGCATGCCCAAAA
>JBIIXM010000254.1:0-3152 GCA_044338435.1 Flavobacterium sp.
AATTCCAATTGAATTCCTTTTTGTGAATATGCGGAATCAAATCTTTTACAAACAAAACGCCTTCGATGTGATCAATATTTTCGCGAAAGACCGGAATTCTCGAATAGCCTTTTTCAATAATCTTCGGATAAATCTCGGCGAAAGATTCTTCAATCTCGAGCGCAAAGATATCAATTCTCGGACTCATTACTTGTTTGGTATCGGTATTCCCGAAAGAAACGATGCCTTCCAGGATTTTTTGTTCGTCCGATGTGGTATCGTCTGAAGAAGTCATTTCTAATGCCTGCGACAATTGGTCGACCGAAATATTCGTTTTTTGTCTGCCTAATTTTTTATGCAAATAAACCGTAACAGCTCGCATAGGTAAACTCAATGGCGACAACAATTGGTCTAACAACCAAATCGGACGGGCTATTCGGGCGGAAAATTTAATATTATTGCGACTGGCATAAACTTTAGGCAATACTTCGCCGAAAAGCAAAATGAGAAAAGTAACCAAAACAACTTCAACCACAAACTTCACTATCGGTGAAACTATCCCGGCAAAAAAGGAATTCGATAAAAAAGAAAAGATAATCACTATCCCGATATTGACAAAATTGTTGGCCAAAAGCAAAGTAGCCAGTAGTTTTTTGGGTTTTTGCAACAATTGGGAAACCAACTGAGATTTGGTGGGATTTTGCTGAGAAAGCTTGGTCAAATCGTTCTGAGATAACGAAAACAAAGCTACTTCTGCAGCTGAAATCATAGCCGAACAAAACAACAACAAAACAATGACTAAACTTCCAAAAAGCAAGTTGGCATCAAGAGTATCGAGAAAAGTCAAACCGGGCTCGGGGTCCAAAAGTATCAAGGTTAGTTAAACAATGTCAAAACGGCAAATCGTTCTCAGGATTGGCGGTATTGGGCGACTCAAAGTTAGCAGGTTTAGCTTCTAAATTTTGGGGTGTTTTGATGGCTTCCACCTCTTTCTTGGTGGTTAAAAAAGTGAATTCGGTTACCTGAATTTCCGTGGTGTATTTGGTAGTGCCGTCTTCTGCTTGCCATTGACGCGATTTGATGCGACCTTCAACATAAATTTTGTCACCTTTAGACAAATATCTTTCACAAATTTCCGCCGCTTTGTTTCGAACCACTAAATTGTGCCATTCGGTAGAAGTGATTTTTTCGTTGGTTTGTTTGTTGATGTAAACCTCATTAGTGGCCAACGGAAAACGACCGATGCAATTGCCACCCTCGAAATAGTGCATTTTTACTTCGTCACCTAAATGACCGATAAGCATCACTTTATTTAATGTCCCATTCATTTCTTCAGCAATTTGTTCTTTTCAAATTTACAGCTTTTTTTGAAATTTAAAACCTTTCGGCTTCAATAAAATTATGAATTACAATCGGAAACGGCAACTTTTTCACTGATTCCCAATCGATTCCGTCCGAAAGCTTGCCTACTACTCTAACTTTCCAAAAGCAAATATTCAAATGCTGATGGGTTAACTTGTGTACCATTACTGTTTCGTTGAATCGCGATATGTCGAGTATTTTATTCTCAATCAAGATTTGTTTGTGAATTAAATCGGATATGGCATCCGGTGACAAATCGGTTTCGGTTTCCACCAACGGAAACTCATACAAATTGTGCCAAATGCCTTTTTGGGTTCGTTTTTGAATCAGCGTATTGTGAGCCTCATCTTCAAAAACCAAATACGTAAAGAAACGGGTTTTGACTTTTACTTTCTTTGATTTTATGGGCAACTGAGCTACTTTCTTTTTTTGTAACGCAGCGCAACTGTTGTTAAAAATACAGTTAGTACAATCCGGATTCTTAGGTACGCACTGCAAAGCTCCGAATTCCATTATGGCTTGATTGAACAAATTGGCTTCCCCGGCGGGCAACAATTCGGCGGCCAATTGCGTGAATTCTTTCTTGGCGCCAGAAGAGGCAATATCGGTTTCCACCTCAAAATAACGAGACAACACGCGGTACACATTCCCGTCAACCACAGGAACACTTTCATTATAGGCAAACGAAGCGATGGCCGCGGCAGTATATTCGCCGATGCCTTTCAGCTTTAACAATTCGGCATAACTTTTAGGAAATTCACCATTATATTCAAAAGCAACTTGCTGGGCTGTTTTATGCAAATTTCTGGCTCTTGAGTAATAGCCCAACCCTTGCCATAATTTGAGCACTTGCTCTTCATCGGCTTTGGCCAAATCAAACACGGTAGGAAATGCTTCGGTAAAACGCAAAAAATAAGGCAATCCTTGCGCTACACGCGTTTGTTGCAACATGATTTCGGAGAGCCAAATAAAGTAAGGATCAATCGTATTTCTCCAAGGCAAGTCACGTTTGTTTTGTAAATACCATTGGATTAGAGATTTAGAGAAATTCATAGCGGAATTTAGGTTTACAAAAATAAATCTTTATGTGATTAAATTTTAATAGATTATGCTTGAAATATTCTTTTTTTAATTCATATATTTGCAACCTCAAAAATTTACACATAATATTAAATACGAAAGAAAATGACGAAAGCAGATATCGTAGCGAAGATTTCAGAAAAATTAGGCCTTGAAAAAGGAGATGTACAAGCCACTGTTGAAGCGTTTATGGAAGAAGTAAAAACTTCATTAGAAACCGGCGACAATGTATATTTAAGAGGTTTTGGTAGCTTCATCATCAAAACAAGAGCTGAAAAAACAGGAAGAAACATTTCTAAAAATACTACTATCAAGATTCCTGCTCACAATATTCCGGCATTTAAACCTGCTAAAGTATTCGTAGAATCAGTAAAAACCAATACTGAAGTAGCAGTATAATAACTTATTTATTAATCACAAAAACACAAGCTTATGCCAAGTGGTAAAAAAAGAAAAAGACATAAGGTAGCAACGCACAAACGTAAAAAAAGAGCGAGAGCTAACCGTCACAAAAAGAAAAAGTAGTTCTAAACTACTTTTCTTTTTTTAAAAAACGTTCATTGAAATGGAATTTTAGATATCAAATTTCAAATATTAAATATAGTGCTGCGGCATTAAATCTAATATTTAAAAGCATAAATCTAATATTATTCCCCCGGGTAACAACATTACCTGTTTAAAATGTTTAATCCATCCTTACAATTCAGTTGCGAGTTGAAAGTTACGAGTTG
>JBIIXM010000255.1:0-3146 GCA_044338435.1 Flavobacterium sp.
CACCACACAGGTTTCGATTATCATGGCCACCTACAATAGAGCTCATTTTATTGTGGAAACGCTTTTATCTATACAAAATCAAACTTTTCAGGATTGGGAATGTCTCATCATTGATGATGGCGGAACTGATAATACCTCCGAAGTCATTCAGCCCATCCTAGAAAAAGACGCTCGTTTCAGCTATCGCAAACGTCCGGAGCCATACCAAAAAGGATTACCGGGTTGTCGTAACTATGGTATCGATTTAGCCCAAGGGCAATACATCATCTTTTTTGATGATGACGATATAGTACATCCGCAAAATTTAGCCTGTTGTGTTGCCGAATTTGCCAATCCGGAAGTGTCCTTTTGCCGCTACCAAAGAGCGGCATTTGTTGGTGATTTCGATTATCAATTTGATATGTCTTTAGACTATACCAAGTTTAAAGTCTACAGCACCGATGTAGAAAAAATGCTCACTTACAAATTGCCGTTCAATTCGTGTGCAGTCATGTGGCGTAAAACGTGCTTCGACCAAAATCGTTTTACGGAAAGCTTGATGTTTGCCGAAGAATGGGAGTTGTATTCCCGAATTCTATCAACCGGTGTTCAAGGAATTTCCATCAATAAAACGCTATTCTTCGGAAGAAAACATCCCAATTCCAATACCGGCGAGTTTTCCCGACGCGATGCGGTTAGAAGGGCGTCTAAAAAAGAGGCGGTTTTGTTAATCGTACAAAATTTAAACAGCAAAGGCTTGTTAACCAGACCTATCCTGCGCTTTTTCTTAGGCAATGCCATTCATTTCCAAGAGTTCAATTTGTTTGATGAAATTTTACAACTATTGGATTTGTCGTGGCACCAAAAACTATACTGGAAAATATTTTATACCTTTCTGCCGTTGCGATTAGCAATAATTAAAGTGTTTAAAAAACTATTCAATACATGAGAATACTGGTTATTTCCGAATCGATTAATGTTGAAGATAGCAGTGCCTCCAAAGGAAGAGTGGCGCTGATTAACAATCTGCAATTGGCCGGTTATACCTTAAAAGTATTGCATTATTCTCATAAAGAAATCCAATTACACGGCATAGATTGTGAGCTGATTCGCGAGAACAAGTTTTCAACCTATTTCTTTTTGTCCCGAATGATTCGCCTTTTTCAACGTACGTTTAAACGAAACATCAATGCTACATTGGAGACTTGGTTCGGATTTTCATTTACCCATACCAATGATACGCATTCTATCGCCAAAGCCATAAAGCAAGCCCAAAATTTCGCCCCCGATTTAATTCTCACGCTCAGTAAAGGCGGAAGTTTCAGACCGCATCGCGCTATGTTGCGATTGCCCGAATTGCAATCGAAATGGATGGCTTACATACACGACCCGTATCCGTTTCACTTTTATCCGCGTCCGTTTAATTTTGTGGAGTTAAGCTACAAACATAAAGAAGCATTCATGCGCCAAATTACGGAGAAAGCCAAATACTTATCATTTCCGAGTTTGTTGCTCAAAGAATGGATGGAAAGCTATTTTCCGGCCGTTGCCAATAAAAGTTGTGTGATTCCGCATCAAATAAAAGTCGATAATGACCCGCAACTTACGCCCGAATTTTTCACTGAAAATCAATTTTCCTTATTGCACGCCGGGAATTTACTCCAACAACGCAATCCCGATTTTCTGATTAAAGGATTTTTACAGTTTTTAGCCAAACATCCTGAGGCCGTAAAGGAAGCCAAATTGTATTTTGTAGGTAGCTACAAAAAACAAGAGCATATTTTAAACCAATACCAAAATCACCCTAATATAATAGTAAGCGATTATATCGAATACAAATTAGTACAGTCGCTGGAAAAGAAAGCCGCAGTCAATATCATACTGGAAGCCATATCTGAAATCAGTCCGTTTTTACCGGGAAAATTTCCGAATTGCGTAGCTTCAAATAAGCCTGTCTTGGTGTTAGGGCCTTACTATAGTGAAGTGCGAAGATTACTCGGCAAAGACTATCCTTATTGGTCTGAGGCGAATGATGTGGCCACTATCGAAGCCAATATCACCAACCTCTACCAAAATTGGAAGCAGCAGCCGGAGCAAAGCCACCTCAATCGTCCCGATTTGACACATTATTGTGATGAACAATCATTAAAGAAAGTCATAGATGACTTGTCGATAGCCTGATGAAATTTGCGATTCACATTGCCACTAAAAACAGAAAAGACGATTTACTTTTCACTTTAGAGCAGGTTTATCCGCTTTTGGAAACCCCTGAGGTAACCTGTGTTGTATTCGATGACGGTTCAAATGACGGAACTGCCGAGGCCGTTAAAAATAAGTTTCCCAAAGTACTGTTGCTTCAAAATCAAACTTCAAGAGGTTATTTGTACTGTCGCAATGTAATGCTCAATGAAACCCAGGCAGATATTGCGATTTCATTAGATGATGATGCGCATTTTCTTTCCGAAAATCCTTTGGAAACCATCGCTGAATTTTTTACAGAAAATCAGAAATGCGGCTTGATAGCTTTTCGAATTTATTGGAGCAAAACCGCACCGGAGCACACTGTAACAACTGAGGTTTCACATCCGGTTAAAAGTTATGTAGGTTGTGGTCATGCCTGGCGAATGAACGCTTGGCGGAGTATTCCATCCTATCCGGAATGGTTTGAATTTTATGGCGAAGAGACATTTGCTTCTTTGCATTTATTTAAAAATCATTGGGAAGTGCATTATGTGCCGGAGGTTTTTGTTTTGCATCGCGTAGATTTGAAACTTCGAAAAACCCAAACGAAAGATTTCACGCTTAGATACCGTCGTGGCTTACGTGCCGGTTGGTTTGCTATTTTTCTTTTTTATCCGACAGCTAAAGCCATTCACTTCTTTTTGTATTCGCTTTGGATGCAATGCAAAACAAAAATTTTCAAAGGACAGTTCAAGGTATTGTTGCCAATCTTGGGAGCGCTTTGGGATTTAATCGTCTTCAGCCCAATGATTCGAAAAAACCGAACCGCTTTTACAACCCGAGAGTTCTCTGAATATGCCAAATTAAAAGAACCGAAAATTTATTGGAAACCGGAAAAATAGTTACTTTTACTACCGTTTCAATTGTCTTTTCATGAAAAACAAACCCTATTTAATTGCTGAAATTGCACAAGCTCACGACGGAAG
>JBIIXM010000256.1:0-3139 GCA_044338435.1 Flavobacterium sp.
GTCGCCAAAGAAGCGGCTAACAATACCAACAACCAAATCCAATCGATCAAAGGTGATTTTTTAACTATGGTTTTTTGAACGGCTTTGTAGCTTTCATCATCAAGCAATTGTTTTACTAAGGCATCTGTTTGATCAGCCAAATAAGCTTTCCCTTGCGTTTGGGTTGCCAATTGATTCAACTTGTTCCAATCGGGGTTGACAAATTGTTTTTCAATGTCGAAGTCCAATACTTCAAAACCTCCGGAATACGAGGCATTCGAATTGAGTTCTTTCACTGTAAACTTGTAATTTCCGGCTGTCAATCCGTCTAAATTAACCTGAAAAGCATTGGAAGTACGCAACAAATCGAAATTCTTAACTTGTTTGGTTTTGGTATTGGTTACTGCTATGGTTAAGCGAGCTTTTTCATCTAATTCGTAGTTTTTGTTAAAATACTGGGCAGTAATTTCAATAGCTTCTCCCGAATTGTAAAAACGCTCATGGTTAACTACTAAAGACTTTCGCGCGTTATCAGAAGCCAAAAACTGTATGGTTTTGTCTAAGAAAATATCGAAATCAACAAAATCTTTTTTGTTCACATAATAATCGGCGCGCCATTTCCAGATGTTTTCTCCGAATAAATACGCCGAGCGTTGGCCTCGGGTTTCGCTAAAAGCCAATAAAGGCTGATTGGTTGGAATGTTACGAATGGTTGATGACAATAACACATTGCTATTGCCATTAGCTGTAATAGTTCCAAAAGGATTTTCCAAAGGCGGAAACTGTTCAAAACCGATATTGTCGAGTGCAAACAAATTGAATTGTGTCTCAAACGAAGCCAAATAGTCTTCTTTTTGCGAACTCATTTTGAACGCAAATTGCGATTGATTTTGATTCAGAAAATTAAAATCTGTATCGTTTCCGGTGATGATCCAAGTGTTGACTTTCGCATTGGCATTCTTCTCAAAAACCGATTTAAAAGCAACCGTTGGCTGGTATAGGATCAAAACATTGTAATCTTCTAAACTATTGATTTGATTTGGTTTAACAATCGTTACTTTTCGTTGTGAATTAGTTTCAATACTGCGCTTTATCGCTCCTAAATCAGGATGTGCCATGTCGGCAATTAAAGCAATGGCTGTTTTTTGGTCAATCACTTCAACGGCAAAATTCTTCGTATTGTTGTAACTGTTTTTTTCCGATTCTTTGGAAGAAACAGTCGCTTTTAAAAGTTGGAGTCCGACTTTATCAGCGGGCAATAATACATTTAAGGTAGCCGATTTTTTGGAAGGTGAAAAAGCAACCGTTTGTTCATTTAAAACTGTATTGCCTTGGGTAATTTTAAAAGTAGCATTTAGGCTTTTAGTTCCGGCGTAGTTCAGGAAAACTTCTACCGGATATTTGTTTTTGTGAAAAGCGTATTTGTTCACGTTGAGTTGCGCTATTCTCAAATCCAAATAAGTCATGGTATCGCCTACTACTAAAGGAAAAACTTTGTTGGCAGGGTTGAATCCGAAAACATAATCTTCACCCGAAGTTTGGTTACCATCCGAAATTAAAACCGTTGGAAACGTTTGGTTTTTGTAGATGTTCTTCAGGTTTTTAGCCACCGCATCTATATTGGATTGTTTCCCTTTGAAATCGATAGTATCCGAAGGTAGAAAATCGGCATCAAATTGGTACGTTTGAACCTCGAACTTCTCATTTAAAGCCGAGTTGTCTTTGAGTTTTTCAAATAATGCTAAAGCCTCTTTATCCGATTTTAAATCTGCCATAGATGCGGAATTGTCAATAACAATAGGCAAAGGCGTTTTAATAGTTTCTATCGTCTTACGTGAAATAATCGGATTAATCAGCAAGAGCAACAAGGCAAAAACCGAAAAGAAACGCAAAAAAGCCAAAAGTAAAGTCGCTTTCGACCGGCTTTTGGCTTTATATAAATATTGGTAAAATGACACAGCAAACGCTATTCCTAATGAAAGTACTATCAGTAAAACAGTGTTTGTCGTCATTTAATTATTTCGATTAGAATTCCTAATTCATAATTTATAATTCGTAATTCTAATTAAGTCAGCATTCCTCCGCAAACATTCAATACTTGTCCGCTAACATAAGCACTCATGTCTGAAGCGAAGAACAAACAAGCATTGGCTACATCTTCGGGAGTACCGCCGCGTTTTAGCGGAATAGAATCTCTCCAACCTTGAACCACATCGTCATTTAATTTGGCAGTCATTTCTGTTTCAATAAATCCCGGTGCAATAGCGTTACAACGGATATTTCTCGATCCTAATTCTAACGCAACCGATTTGGTAAAACCAATCATACCGGCTTTTGAGGCTGCATAGTTGGCTTGACCGGCATTACCTTTCACTCCAACAACAGAACTCATATTTACGATTGAACCTTTGCGGTTTTTAAGCATGATTTTTTGAACGGCTTTGGTCATATTGAAAACCGACTTCAAGTTGATTTCGATTACCTTATCAAAATCTTCCTCACTCATACGCATTAAAAGGTTGTCTTTGGTGATACCAGCATTGTTAATTAAAACGTCAACATTACCAAAATCAGCCATAACATCATCTACTAATTGTTGTGCCTCGTTAAAATCAGCTGCATTTGATTTGTATCCTTTCGCTTTGATGCCTAAAGCTGACAATTCGTTTTCTAATGCCAAAGCACTTTCGGCAGAAGAACTGTATGTAAAAGCTACATTAGCGCCGTGTTGGGCAAAAACTTTAGCAATTCCGCTTCCGATTCCTCTACTGGCTCCGGTGATGATGGCTACTTTTCCTTCTAATAATTTCATGGTGTAAAAAATTAAATAATTTGGTACTGTTGCTTCCAACAGGAATCTTCCTATCTTTAATGAAAGGTCAAATATAGGAATATTTTACAGGTTGAAAAAAGATACTTTTACATTTAAACCATTTCGATTTTTGAATGTCTTAAAGAAATCTTAAAATTCCAGCATGCCAAAACAAAAGGTCATTTTCAAAACCATTTATCATGAATTTAAAGTCATGGTTTTCAATTTGGCACTACATTATCTGCAAAATATTGAAGATGCGGAAGAAGTGACTCAGGATGTTTTTGTTAAAGTCTACCATTCCTTAGCACAATTTCAACAAAGATCATCTTATAAGACTTGGATTTA
>JBIIXM010000257.1:0-3138 GCA_044338435.1 Flavobacterium sp.
CCCCAATTCATTGTTCCGGCTATAATGGGTGAAAGTTGTGTTTTCATAAGTCTTTTTTTTGCAATTTTATGTTTGGTTTTATCTTTTTGCGCTGTGGAAAATTTTAGTATTTTGCCGCCGAAAAAAATAAAACAGGTTCAGGTCTTAAAATTATAAAAAGAAAATCATAAATCATCCTTAAATTCGCTATGATTTGTAAAGTTTTAACGCATTATTAACATCGCGTAACCTAATTAATTTTCACTTTTGAAATGTTAAAATTTAAACCGAAATACATCTGAATAAACCCAACACTATGGAAGAAAACGGTACTGCTTTAGACATTAGAGCCATTAATGCTAAAATTGAACATGAAAGTGCTTTTATTGAATTACTGACGTTGGAAATGAACAAAGTCATCGTAGGGCAAAAGCACATGGTAGAACGATTGCTGATTGGTCTTTTAGGACAAGGGCATATTTTGCTGGAAGGTGTTCCGGGTTTGGCCAAAACTTTAGCCATCAACACGCTTTCCCAAGCCGTTGACGGTAGTTTCAGCCGCATTCAGTTTACGCCTGATTTGTTGCCGGCAGACGTTATCGGAACCATGATTTACAACATAAAAGCCAACGACTTTTCTATCAAAAAAGGACCGATTTTTGCCAACTTTGTCTTAGCGGATGAGATCAACCGTGCACCGGCCAAAGTTCAATCGGCACTGTTGGAAGCGATGCAGGAAAAACAAGTTACCATTGGTGATACTACGTTCAAATTAGACAAACCATTCTTAGTTTTGGCGACTCAAAACCCTATTGAACAAGAAGGAACCTATCCGTTACCGGAAGCGCAAGTCGACCGTTTCATGTTGAAAACCGTAATCGATTACCCAAAAATTGACGAAGAGCGTATGGTAATTCGCCAAAATTTGAAAGGTACTTATGAAAAAGTTAACAAAGTAGTTACTACCGAGCAAATCCTGCGCGCACAAGAAGCCGTAAGAGAGGTTTACATGGATGAAAAAATCGAGAAGTACATCTTAGACATCATTTTTGCGACTCGTTACCCTGAGAAATACAAATTAGACAGCTTGAAACCGCTGATTGGCTTTGGAGCTTCGCCGCGTGGTAGCATCAACTTGGCTACTGCCGCCAAATGTTACGCGTTTATCAAACGCCGTGGTTACGTAATTCCGGAAGACGTTCGTGCTGTGGTACACGATGTGTTACGTCACAGAATCGGGGTGACCTACGAAGCCGAAGCAGAAAACATTACCTCTGTTGATATCATCAACAAAATTGTTAATGAAATTGAAGTGCCTTAAGATTTAAGATTTTCGAATGCTGATTCAAGATTTAAGATCTGAAATCAAAAATCGTTTATCAACAATCAACAATCAAATGGAAACCAAAGACCTTCTCAAAAAAGTTCGTAAAATCGAAATCAAAACCCGAAGATTGAGTGATCATATCTTTTCGGGCGAATACCACACGTCTTTCAAAGGCCGTGGAATGACATTTTCGGAAGTGCGTCAGTACCAATTTGGCGATGATATACGCGCCATCGATTGGAACGTAACCGCGCGCTACAACGAACCGTATGTGAAAGTTTTTGAAGAAGAACGCGAGCTAACGATGATGCTGATGGTAGACATCTCGGGCTCGGAAAGTTTCGGCACTCAAAACCAACTGAAAAGTGAAATTGTCACCGAAATTGCCGCTACTATGGCATTTTCTGCGACACAAAACAACGATAAAATCGGGCTGATTTTATTTTCAGACCAAATCGAATTGTACATTCCGCCCAAAAAAGGAAAATCGCATGTGTTGCGCATCATTCGAGAACTAATCGAGTTTGAACCTAAAAGTAAGAAAACCGATTTGTCGCAAGCCTTAAAATTCTTATCAAGTACGCAAAAGAAAAAAGCCATAGTATTCGTCATCTCTGATTTTATGGTGGAAGACGATTACGAAAAAACCTTGAAAATAGCCGGAAAAAAACACGATATCACCGGTGTTCGCGTGTACGACGTACGAGAAGAAAAAATGCCGAACATTGGTATGGTGGAAATGGAAGATGCGGAAACCGGAGAAATTTTAGTAGTCAATACCGCTTCTAAAAATGCGCGTTTGAGCTATGAAAAACAGTACCGAGACAAGGTGAATTATTTCAAAGATATTTTTTCCAAATGCGGTTCAGGAACCGTGAATACTCGTGTGGATGAGAGTTATGTAACTAAGTTATTGGGGTATTTTAAATCGAGATAAGAAGAAATGAAAAGGAAATTAGTATTGTTTTTAAGCTTTTTATCGATTGCGGTTTGGTCTCAACCCAAAGTGACAACTTCTATTGACACGGTCAAGAACAAAATCGGAGCTGAGTTTAAACTCTCCATAAAAACCAACGTCGATACTTTATCCAAAGTAAAATTCCCGGAAAGTAAATTCTTTGGCGCTTTGGAAGTATTGGAATCGTACAAAATCGATACCGTAAAAAAGGGCGACCGCTATGAATTGATTAAAAAATACGGACTGACACAATTCGACTCGGGCAAATACACCATTCCTAGAATCCCAATCATCATCAACGGGAAAACGGTTTACTCTGATAGCCTTGCCATTGAAATCAGCGATGTCAAAGTGGATACTTTGAAGCAAAAAATGTTCGATATCAAAGACATTGCTAAGGTGAAAAGCCCAATGGGCAATTGGTGGATTTATGTGTTGGTTGTAATCGGACTCATAGGATTGGGCTTTTTAATTTTCTATTTACTTAAAAATAGAAAACCAAAAGCCAAAGCAGAAGTTATTGTTTACAAAACACCAATCGAAAAAGCCACTACTTTACTGCAACAACTGGAAAGCAAAGAACTTTGGCAGAAAGGCGCCGTTAAGGATTACTATTCGGAATTAACGGATATTGTCCGCAATTACATCGAGGAAGAAATCAAAATTCCGGCCATGGAAAGCACTACTTCCGAATTGATTGAAGGATTGCGCAAAGCCGCCAAACAGAAGAAACTCAAGCTTTCCAACGACACCGTAGAAAACTTAGAAAAAGTACTCCAACAAGCCGATTTGGTAAAATTTGCCAAAGTTACACCTATGGATTACGAAATTGAAGAAGACAAAAAACGCATTTCGAATACCATAGTCACCATTC
>JBIIXM010000258.1:0-3122 GCA_044338435.1 Flavobacterium sp.
AACACCACTTTTGGGAGGATTCATCTCAGACAAATACATAGGTAACCGATACAGCATTATGTTGGGTGGAACTTTAATGGCCATCGGGCAATTTTTGTTGTTTATCAGTGCTTCTACCTTTGATTCCAGTATAGGTAGTGCCAAAACATTCATGTGGATAGCCTTGTTCATTATCATCTTTGGAAACGGTTTCTTTAAACCAAACATTTCTTCAATGGTGGGTAGTTTGTATCCAAAACAAGAAAAAAACAAATTAGATTCTGCATTTACCATCTTTTACATGGGTATTAATATCGGAGCCTTTTTAGGACAATTTATTTGTCCTTGGGTTGGGGATGTTAAAGATGCAGATACCGGAGTTCGTGATATTTTTGCTTTCAAATGGGGTTTCTTAGCAGCTTCTATTGCTATGATTATTGGGACGATAACATTCTTTTTGTTGAAAAACAAATATGTCGTTACTCCGGAAGGAAGACCAATTGGAGGATTGCCAAAAAATAATGTAGCCGACGATTACGAGGAGGGAGAAACACAAACAGCACAATTTACAGGTAAAGCAATTGGTATCGCTTTTGTATTATTCGCCGTTTTGTTCTTTGTGTTCCGATACATTTTGGTTGGGGAATTTGGTTTTTCTTCGGTTGAAATGGGAAAATTAATCAAAGGAATCATTTATCCGTTTATCTATTCTGCCGGAATTGCTTTGGCTTACTTGATTATGAGTTCAGCCGAAACTAAAGTAGAAAGACAGAGAATTTGGGTTATCTATATTGTTTCATTCTTTATCATTTTCTTCTGGGCTGCTTTCGAACAAGCCGGTTCCTCTTTAACTTTTATTGCTGATAATCAAACAGACAGAAATATTTTTGGTTGGAATATGCCGCCTTCAATGGTGCAAATTTTCAACGGAATCTTTGTTGTCATGATGGCTTTACCTTTCAGTTTATTATGGGATAAATTGAGAGCCAACGGTAAAGAGCCGGTTTCTCCTTTAAAACAAGCCATTGGTTTGGCGTTAATCGCTTTGAGTTATTTCATCATCGCCCATAACGTGAAAGATCTTGGGAATTCAGGGTTGTTGGCCATTAAATGGTTGATGTTGTTGTACTTTATCCAAACTTTAGGAGAGCTTTGTTTGTCGCCGATAGGATTGTCATTGGTGGGTAAATTAGCGCCCAAAAGATTTGCTTCTTTGTTGTATGGTGTATTCTTTATTTCTAATGCAGCCGGTTATGCTTTAGCGGGTTCTTTGGGAGCTATTATTCCGGCTACAGGCGATAAATTTGCCAAAGCGGAAAAATTAGGAATCAATTTACAAGATGTTTTAGATAAAAAAATCACTTTGACACCGGAACAAGTAGCCTTGTTTGAAAAAGAACAGTTGCCATTAGAAAATACTTCTTTTGCCGGATTTGAAATTCATAATTTATATGAGTTTTTCATGGTGTTCGTTGTGCTTTGTGGTATCGCAGCTATCATTTTAGCCTTGTTATCTCCAAGATTGAAGAAAATGATGAACGGCATTACCTAGTCGTCTCATATTAAAATATTTTTATATCTTTCAAACCTACAAGTAACCCTTGTAGGTTTGTTTTTTTAAATCAAAAAATTATGTGGAAAAGTCATCCTAAAGCACTGCCTTATTTGTTTTTATCCGAAATGTGGGAGCGATTCGGTTACTATTTAATGATCGGTATTTTTACCTTATACCTAAAAGATGTCGAGGCCGGATTTGCCATGACCGAGAAAGAAGCCTCCGATTTGTACGGGACTTTTATCGCCTTGGTTTTCTTAACACCGTTTATTGGCGGTTTGATAGCCGACCGTTATTTTGGATATAAAAAATCCATAGTCATAGGTGGATTAATGATGGGTGCGGGCTATATGTTGATGGGTATACACGATAAAACCATGTTGTATTTAGCCATGACGTTGGTGATTTTGGGGAACGGATTTTTCAAGCCTAACATTTCCACCTTATTGGGGAACTTTTACAACGACGACCAATACAAAGACAAAAAAGACGAAGGCTATAACATCTTCTACATGGGGATTAATGTCGGTGCCTTTATTTGTAACTTCTTTGGCGCAGCACTGCAAATCCTGTTGGGGTGGCAATATGCTTTTATGGCAGCCGGAATCGGAATGTTTATCGGAGTAGTAGTTTTCTTGATGGGAACCAAACACTACGGTGATAAAACAGAGAAAAAAGGAGTTCAGGAAGGGGATATGCCTTTCTATAAAATTGTATTATTTATCCTTTTGCCTTCAGTAATCTTTGGCGTTATCGGTTGGTTAATCAAAGGAATTCAGTCTGATACTAATTTAGACAGCTACATCTTCGGTTCTGACAGTACCGATGCTTTTATCTTTGCTTGTATCCCGGTCATTTTCTTCTACGGCAGTTTGTACTTTAAAGCCAAAAGCGAAGACAAACGACCAATAGGAGCATTATTAGCCATTTTTGCAGTAGTAATCTTGTTCTGGGCTGTATTCAAGTTGAACGGTTCTGCTTTAAATACTTGGGCAGATCGGTATACGGACAGAGAAATTACCGGAACAACACAAACGGTTTTCAATAGTTTAAAATTGGCTAAAGAAGTCGAATACAAAAAGGATTCAACCGAATTGTACGATGCCGGTTTCCGTTTGCAAAAAGAAAATGGAGCGGTTAAGAAAGTAGTCGATTATCCGATTTATTTCAGAAATGTAAAAGAGGATAAAAAACCTGAGGAAGGCAGTAAAATAAGTATTTGGGCAACCAATTTGAGTCAGTCTATCAATCCGGGTTGGGTTATCATTTTGACTCCTTTAGTAGTGGCCTTCTTTACCTTTTTGCGCAGCAGAAAAAAAGAACCTTCTACGCCAACCAAAATAGCGTTTGGACTATTAATATCAGCGTTATCCGTATTGGTTATGGTAGCGGCGGTGCAAATTGGTAATAACGGCACTGAGAAAGTTTCTGTTTGGTGGTTGGTAGCCAATTATGGTGTGATTACTATCGGAGAATTATTCTTAAGTCCAATGGGACTATCCGTGGTGTCCAAACTTTCTCCAAAAAACATCACGTCTTTAATGATGGGCGGTTGGTTTTTGTCAACCTCCATTGGAAATAAAATGTC
>JBIIXM010000259.1:0-3117 GCA_044338435.1 Flavobacterium sp.
CCAAAACCAAAACGCCACCCGAACCATTACGCCAACAGCGATTATCGATTCTGAGAATACTGTATTACGACGCTACGTCATGTTTTCGCTAACCTACAAACTCGAAAAGTTTGGCGGCAAGAAAAAAGGAGAAGGCGGTATCTTTATAACGGATTAAATAAAAAACTCGGTCATTTGACCGAGTTTTTTTATATCTTAAATCTGCTCACTAAATCTACCAGCTTCCGCCCGAACCACCGCCCGAGAATCCGCCGCCGCCAAAGCCTCCTCCGAAGCCTCCTCCGCCAAAACCACCACCGGAGGAACCGCCAAAGCCACCGCCACCACCGCGACCCAAACTGCTCAGGATGATTATGTCGGCTAAGTCAAAACCACCGCCACCGCGATTACCATGATTGCCGCCGCCGTTGCCTTTATTTTTAGCAATGATAAAAATGATTACAATTACAATGATAATAATGGGTAAGATAGGAATATTACCTTCTTTTTTAGCTTTTTTTCTTTCTCCTTTGTATTTGCCTTTAAAAACATCAAACAAAGCGTCAGTTCCTTTGTCAAGGCCTTTATAATAACTGCCGGCTTTGAATTCCGGTATAATAATGTTGCGGGTAATTTCTCCGCCAATTCCTGCCGTCAATCGGTCTTCTAAACCGTAACCGGCCGAAATCCATATTTTGCGTTCTTTTTTGGCCAATAAGATAATAACACCATTGTCGTTTTGTTTAGAACCACCGATTCCCCAGGCATGTCCCCATTTTGGGGTTAAGATACCAATATCTTCTCCTTGCAAACTCTCAATAGTAATTACTACAATTTGTGTAGTGGTACTGTCTGAGTAACGTATCAGTTTCTCTTTGAGTTGCGCTTCTTCGTCGGGTTGTAAAACATCGGCATAATCGTAAACCGAGGTTTGTTCCGCAGGAACTTTGGGGATGGTAAATTGACAAAAAACACTATTACTACTCAGCAAAAAGGAGAGGATAAAGACCAATTTCAAAACCCATTTGGAATTTGGAATGTTCAGGTTTGGAATTTTCATATTTTATCCTTTTGATATTTCGTTCGACAATTCGTTGGTGTCTCCTTCTTGGTAAGGAAAATATTTTTGCAATTGCTCTCCGGCGCGCAAAATGCCGTCAATCAAGCCTTGCTTGAAACGACCTTCTTTGAAATGTGCCGCCATCACATCACGGGTGCAATCCCAAAAATCGTTCGGCACCAAATCGTTAATGCCTTTGTCTCCGCAAATCACAAAGGTTTTATCTTTTACGGCCAAGTAAATCAAAACCCCGTTCTTCAATTCGGTTTCGTCCATTTTAAGCAAATGAAAAACTTCCATCGCGCGATCAAACGCAGCAATGGAAGTATGTTTTTCAAGATGTACTCTGATTTCTCCCGAAGTATTCTTTTCAGCCGTGCGAATGGCTGCTACAATTTCTTGTTCCTCTTCCGGAGTTAAAAAGTCTTCTACTTTTGACATCGTATGGGATTAGAATTTTACTTCTACCGGTTTTTCAGCACCTTCAACAGCTTTGAAGTATGGTTTCTCTTTGTACTTGCCTAAGAAAATACTTTGTGGCATAGCCAAAACATAATTGTTGTATTCTTGTACCACTTCATTGAAACGAGTTCTGGCCGTAAGAATCTGATTTTCTGTGCTAGCCAATTCGTCTTGTAATTTCAAGAAGTTTTCATTGGCTTTCAAGCTAGGATATTGTTCTACTGAAACCAATAATCTTGATAACGATGAAGAAACTCCGGATTGAGCGGAATTAAAGGCGGCTAATTGTTCTGGTGTAACATTAGCCGGATCAATAGTAACAGCTGTAGCTTTAGCTCTGGCCTCTATTACAGCAGTTAACGTACTTTTTTCAAACTCGGCAGCTCCTTTTACGGTATTCACTAAGTTGCCAATCAAGTCATTTCTTCTTTGGTAAGCAGTATTAACATTTCCCCATTCTTTATTAACGGCTTGATCTTTTTGTAACCCGGTGTTCATAACTCCCATAACCCAGAATCCAATAATCAATACTAATCCGATTCCAATAATCCAAGGTAAAAATCTTCTAATGTTCATGTTTTTTTAATTTAAGTGTTTGTTATTAGTTTTAAGTTTTGTTGTTTGTTACAAAAACCAAGCCTAAAGTTGGTTCTTGATGTTTAATAATTGGGCTTTTACCGTTTCCAGTTTACTGATAATTTCAAACTTGTCTAAGGTTTTCTTTTGGCCTTCTTTCAGGTGCGTTTTGGCGCCTTCTAACGTAAAGCCGCGTTCTTTCACCAAATGGTAAATCAGTTGTAAATTTTTGACGTCTTCCGGGGTGAACATACGATTACCTTTGGCGTTTTTTTTCGGCTTCAAGATGTCGAATTCTTTGTCCCAAAAACGAATCAATGACGCATTCACGTTAAAAGCCTTTGCCACTTCGCCAATGCTGTAATACCTTTTTCCTTCTTTTAACTCGATATGCATAGTCGTTATATTTTTTTATTCATAAATCTTAAATCAACAATCTAAAATCGTTAATCCAATGATTGATTCTCCTGGTTTGCTATTTTCGAAATCACATTGTACTCCGCCGCCGAAATATTGCCGTAGTAAAAATTCAACGGATTCACTACTTTACCGTCTTTGTGTACTTCATAATGCAAATGCGGTGCTTCGCTTCGTCCGGTACTGCCCACATAGCCTATAATGTCGCCGCGTTTTACCCGTTGTCCGCGCTTTACTTTATACTTGCTTAAATGCGCATACAAAGTCAAATAGCCGTAGCCGTGGCTGATTTCTATATGATTCCCGTAACCCGATTTGGAGTTGTCGGCATTCTTAACCACACCGTCGCCTGTAGCAAACACCGGTGTGCCGGTTTTAGCCGTAAAATCCATGCCTTGGTGCATTTTGCGCACTTTGGTAAACGGGTCGCTGCGGTATCCAAATCCTGAGGCTACTCGTTTCATCTGTTCGTTTTTAACCGGTTGTATCGCCGGAATGGCCGCTAATAATTTATTTTTCTCTTTGGCCAATTTCAAAATTTCATCCAAGGATTTCGACTGTATAGCCAACTCTTTCGCAATCACATCAACTCGTTTCGAGGTATTAATTACCAATTCCGAATT
>JBIIXM010000260.1:0-3114 GCA_044338435.1 Flavobacterium sp.
GAGATGGGTTAGGCGATATTTTAGATCCGAATTACAAAACCGGTGTGTTGTTTCTCAGCATCGCCATTTTATCTTGGTCTTTTGGAACATTGTATACCAAAATGCACACGCACAAATCCAATAACATTGCGCTGAATTTGTTTTATCAGTTTTCTATAGCGGCTGTAGTGCAGTTCGTATTGGCTTTGCTTTTCAACCCGAATGTCGATTTTAGTACTTGGAGTGCTCGCAGTATCGGAGCAACGTTATACCTTTCGATTTTCGGTTCGGTGATAGCTTTTTTCGCTTACCATTATGCGCTCAAAAGAGTTTCGGCAATTCAAATTACGGTCTTGAATTATTTCAATACAGCCATAGCTGTCTTCTTGGGTTGGTTGTTGCTCGATGAAGTAATCACCTTCGATTTCCTAATTGCGACCGTATTGATTATTTTGGGTGTTTTCATAACCAACTATAAGCGTAAATAAAAAAACCCACGCATACACATGGGATTTTGACTTATTTTTTTACCGATTCTTTCAGTTTTTTGGCAGCTTCCTCCATTTTTTCAGCACTTTTGAGTTTGGCGCTGTCAATTTTGGCTTTGGTTTTTTCATTTAAAGAATCAATTTTGATTTTGGCTTTAATGGTAGCAGAATCAATGGTTTCGTTCACTTCTTCTTTTAAAGCATCTTTAGCGGCATCTAACTTTTCTTGGGTTTCGTTTTTACAAGAAGCTAATAAAGCTACTAAGGCTAAGGATAAAACAATCTTTTTCATGTTTATTTTTATTTAATTTTTAATAATAAATTGGGATCAGGGCAATTCTGCAAATAAAATGCCAAGGTTTTAGAACTGCAAACTCCGGGATAATCACCTTGTTTGTTTTGCATATCGATGATGATTTGAAAATGCAAATGCGGTGCGTAATCGCCGTTTATAGGAGGTAAGCCTAATACGGCAATTTGTTTGCCTTTGGCTATCGGCTGCCCGACTTTTTTATCTTTAAAACTGTCTAAACTCAAATGACCGTAAAGCGTGTGAAATTTACAACCTTCAATTTCGTGTTCTAAAATAATAGTCGGGCCGTAATCGCCCAAAGCTTCATTGTATTGAAAACTGTGAATCTCACCTTCTAAAGCAGCATATATCGGTGCGGCTTCGTTTATCCATAAGTCCAAACCGATATGGATGTCCCGCTCGTCAGTGTTTTCGTTTTTAAAAACCGTACTTCTTTGGTATAAATTTCGGGTTTCATTATAACCGCCAAAGGCAATTTTTGCCTGATGATTATCCAAATAACGCTGTATATAATCCTCATAATCTTTAGCAGCAGTTAAGGATTGCTCGGCTAAAACGGTGTTGGTTACCGATAAATCTAAAGCTACATAATCCGCATAGTCAATTTGGTTGGCAATGACTTTAGCCGATTCGGTTTGCTGTAAAATATCGCGTATTGTTTTCATAATACACAAAAATAAGCAATCCTCGCAAAATCAATGTTTCACGAGGATTGTATTTTATAATTATTTTCGAAATGTATTAAGCCGAAATCGTTTCTACTTCACGATCAATTTTATTAACTAAGCCAACTAAAACTTTTCCGGGCCCAATTTCGGTAAAGCTGCTCGCACCGTCTTTAATCATCTGTTGTACCGATTGTGTCCATTTTACGGGAGCCGTCAATTGGATGATTAGGTTTTTCTTGATTTCATCCGCATTAGAAACGGCACTGGCCGTTACATTCTGGTATACCGGACAACTTGGTTCGTTAAAAGTAGTGGCTTCAATAGCGGCAGCTAATTCTTCGCGTGCCGGTTCCATCATAGGCGAGTGGAATGCACCACCTACAGGTAATAATAAGGCTCTTTTTGCACCCGCGGCTTTCATAGCTTCACAAGCTTTTTCTACAGCAGAGAATTCTCCGGAAATTACTAATTGTCCCGGACAGTTATAATTAGCGGCAACCACAACACCGTCAATAGAAGCACAAACGTCTTCTACAATTTTGTCGTCTAAGCCTAAAACTGCGGCCATAGTCGAAGGTGTAATTTCACAAGCCTTTTGCATCGCCATCGCGCGTTGGGAAACCAACTTCAAGCCGTCTTCAAACGACAAAGTACCATTGGCTACCAAAGCCGAAAACTCTCCTAATGAGTGACCGGCAACCATATCGGGTTGGAAATTTTCTAACGTTTTGGCCAAAATCACCGAGTGTAAAAATACGGCCGGTTGGGTTACTTTGGTTTCTTTGAGTTCATCGGCAGTGCCTTCAAACATAATATCGGTAATTCGGAAGCCCAAAATTTCGTTGGCTTGTTCAAAAAGCGCTTTGGCTACAGCCGAATTTTCATATAGGTCTTTGCCCATTCCGGTGAATTGAGCGCCTTGACCGGGAAATACGTATGCTTTCATAGAAATAAAATTAGAGGACAAAAATAAGGATAACTGCGGAATAAAGAACAACTCAGGTGAAATTGTAACTTTAAGGCGTAGATTTACGTCAAATAGCTAAACTTAAAACCCAAAAAACTATGAAGAAGTATTTACTGTTTGTAATTCTTTTCTTTTTGCTCATTTATTTAGCAATGCCGGTTCTCAACTACGGATTTTACAGTGTTGGCGTCATTGTTTTAGTATTGTTGTTTTTCTTGTTCTTGTTTTCTTTGGGCATTACCACTGATAAAGCCGGAAAGAAATTCATTGTAAATCAAAAGCCCAAAAAGTGGATACTTTTGGCGATGGCAGTCGTTCTTGGTTATGTAACTGTATTGCCTTTAATCACATCAGCCACCTTTTTGTACACTTCCAAATATCAAAAAATGATTGGCGAAGTGAAGAAAGGGAATGAGATTTCCAAACATATAGCACCGATTTCCATGGACAAAATCAGAGTAGTCGATCAGGAGTTAGCGTATTTGTTAGGAGAAAAAATTATCGGTTCTCAGCCGGCTCTCGGAAGTCAGATTCAATTGGGCAGATTTGCCATTCAAAAAGTGAACAACGAATTGTTCTGGGTGGCGCCATTGTTGCACTCCGGATTTTTCAAATGGTTTAACAACCAAGAAGGAACGCCGGGCTATGTTATGGTTTCCGCCACCAACGAACGCGATGTTAGATTGGTAGAAACTATAG
>JBIIXM010000261.1:0-3111 GCA_044338435.1 Flavobacterium sp.
AGTTACAAAGGCTACTCCAAAAAACAATACAATTGATGAACAAGACTATTTTAAAGGTGTTCGCATCAGATACTATGAAAAATTAGTCAAAACTAAAAATGGGGCAAAGTATTCAAAAATCATCTTTGATAAAAAATATGAAAATCTTACCAAAAGTGAAAAAGAGGAAATTCAACTTTTCTTAATGATTCCAAAACCATTTGAAAAAAAATCACCCACTGCAAAAGAATTAAACGAATACAAGAACGCTAAGAAATACGCTATCTGGATTGACGGTAAAAATGTTCCTAATAAAGAATTAAACCAATACAAGCCTGAAGACATAGCCTATTTTTCCGGAAGTGTTATTTTGAAGAATGCAAGGACTAAAAAGCATCCGCAACCTTTTCAATATTGGTTTTATACACATCCCCATTTTGAAAAAGAAAAAATGGATAAGCCTATACAAAAATATCCGGGTAAAGAAATCGTTATTTGGAAAGAAGGCCGTACAAAGAACATTATGCTTTCGGATAAATCAGCCGTAAAAGCAACTACTATTACTGAGGTTCCAACAAAAAAACAAGAAAGTGATCTCTACAATTTAGCTGAACTAACCGAAAAACCGGAGTACCAAACCGGATTAGAGGCATTTTACCAATACATCGGTTCAAACTACAAAATTCCTGAGGAAATCTCCACCAAGAAAATCAGCGGAAAAATCTTTGCGAGCTTTATAGTAGAAAAGGACGGTAGTCTATCCAACATCAAAATCCTCCGAGACATGGGCTACGGTACCGGAGACGAAACTATACGCGTTTTGAAAGAATCGCCAAAATGGAAACCTGGAAAAATGAACGGAAAACCCGTTAGAACCCAATACAGTTTGCCTATTACCATAAAAACATAGTAAATGAATCTCCGATTATTGTGTTGTTTTTTTATCCTTTTCCTGATTGGCGGTTGCAAAACCAACCAAACCATCAACCACCAGCGCGAATGCAAATGGGTATATAAAGACACCGTAAACGGCATTCTTTACAAATCTAAAGGGCGCTATAAAAAAAGCGTTGAAATTAAAACTTGGCGGTATTACGAAAATCGGAAACTGGTCAAAATCGAAAAGTATCAAGACAGCCTTTGCAACATTAAAACTTTTGACTACAAAGGCCGAATCACTGCCACAGGACAATCGATGATGGTAGAAGAAGCCGACGGAACACATTGGTACATCATCGGCGAATGGATTTTTTACAATGCTAAAGGTCAAGCCATTGGCGTAAAGAAATACCAAAAAGGAGAACTCATTTCAGAAACCTCAATCGAACCCAGCCCGCAACCTTAAGCGGGTTTTTTTGTTAAAAATCAACACCTTACAATAAACCCAAGCTTTTGGCGTTATATTTGTATAATCATCAATCATCACAATCATCCGGACACGTTTCGGACTTAAATCAATCATCATGTTAAAACGTTTTTTCCTCCTGTGTTCGGGTGTTGACACCCACATTGTGAACACTTGTTCCAATGGCGAACAAAACAAATACGCAGGCATAGGCGCCACCGTATTTTTCACCGCAGTCATGGCTTTTATAGCCGCCAGTTATGCGCTTTACACCGTTTTTGACAATCTTTACACCGCCGTTTTCTTTGGCTTGGTTTGGGGATTTTTGATTTTCAATTTGGACCGATTCATTGTTTCAACCATCAAAAAAAGAGACAGCTTTCTGGATGAATTCATTCAGGCATCACCGCGAATTGTATTGGCTATCATTATAGCAGTAGTCATTTCGAAGCCTTTGGAAATCAAAATTTTTGAAAAAGAAATCAATACCGTTTTATTGAAAGAAAAAAATGAAATGGCGATTGCCAATAAAAATCAGGTCGCCAATTACTTCAAGAGCGATGTAGATAAAAACAAGGCGGAGACAGACAGTCTGAAGTCGGCCATCACCCAAAAAGAAAAAGAAGTAGCTGCGTTATACAATGCTTATATCACTGAAGCCGAAGGTTCTGCCGGCACCAAAAAAATGGGTAAAGGACCAATTTATAAAGAGAAACGAGCCGCTCATGATGTTGCAGTGAAACAACTTGATTCGCTAAAAACAACCAACGCGAAAATAATCGCCGAAAAAGAAGCCCGAAGCAAAACCCTGCAAGCCGATTTGGACAAAAAAGTTTCCGAAAGCCAACCCGTGATTGACAATTTTGATGGCTTGATGGCGCGAATTAATGCCTTGGGTAAATTGCCTTGGTTGCCATCGTTCTTTATCATGTTGTTGTTTTTAGCCATAGAAACTTCTCCGATTTTTGCCAAATTGTTATCTCCAAAAGGCGAATACGATTTAAAGCAAGAAGACGCCGAAATGAGTTTGAAAAACGTCTTGGCACAAAACCGTTACCAAAGCGAATTACAACAAAAAACCGATGCAGAAATCTACGATAAAGTGTATGCTGACATCCGAGAAGACAAAGACGTTTACCAATACAAGAAAAAAGGGGCTATCGAATTGCTAAAGCTTCAAGCTGATGGCTTTGTAGCAAAACAGAAGAAGTCGATGTAAAAAGGGATAAGGGAAAAGTAAAAAGGGAATAGTTAAAAATTCAGTTAACTATTCCCTTTTCCTTTAATATTATTTCTCAACTTACATATAACTTAGGATTTCTTTCTTCAAAGCATCGTATTCGCCTTGCAAGATTAATCCGTTGTCGAGTAATTTTTTGTAATTACTTAGTTTTTCGAAGAGTTCGTCTTGCGACAATTCGGCCAAACCGGAACGATCGTCCGGAAACTGTTTTTCGTCACGGTAACCGGATTGCGCTACCGGAATAATCTCGGCAAAGTCGGTTACTTCTTCAGTGGCCACTTCTTCCACTACTTCAGCGGTTGCGATTGGCGTTTCTATTACCTCTTCAACTCTAGGTTGTTCTTGAACAACTGGCGGCATTTGTGGATTTTTCAACAAATCCAATTGTTCTTTGGCGAAAGTGTAGAGTTTTCGTGCCTGATTTTTAGGTAAATAGTCTACGGTATGCGTTAAATCGGATTTGGTGGTAAAGGTAAAATCGGCACCCAAAATACCTTCTTTGACAAAGCTGGCTTCAATATCATCCCAATCATAATCGATTAAT
>JBIIXM010000262.1:0-3101 GCA_044338435.1 Flavobacterium sp.
AAATAATCCTTGTAAGTTAATTCAAAATCTGA
This sequence comes from Flavobacterium sp., assembly GCA_044338435.1. Lineage (GTDB taxonomy): Bacteria > Bacteroidota > Bacteroidia > Flavobacteriales > Flavobacteriaceae > Flavobacterium. Next base: position 33 of record JBIIXM010000262.1, read on the forward strand.
CAGTCTAAGAAGTCTAACAATCAAAAAAAATGACATATGAAAACAACTAAAATTTTACCGTTTCTACTACTGTTAGTATTTGCTTCTTGTAGTTCGGTTAGAGTGTATTCGGACTATGACAAACAAGTCGATTTTACACCTTACAAGACTTATGCCTTCCACAAGAACGGCATAGACAAAGCCGAGATATCTGATTTAGATAAGAAGCGTATTTTACACGCCATAGATGAAACTATGAGTGCTAAAGGATTTACCAAAAGTGACAATCCCGATTTGTTGATTTCCTTCTTTACCAAAGAAAGAGAAGAAGTCAATGTCAACCAACTCAATGCCGGCTGGGGTTACGGTTGGGGTTGGGGTTGGAATCCGTTCTTATGGGGCGGCAATACTATGGTAACCCGTCATACTGAAGGTTCATTGTACATCGACATTATTGACGCCAAGAAAAAAGAATTAATTTGGCAAGGTGAAGGCGAAGGCATGTTAACCAAAGACCGTAACAAAAAAGAAGCCCTGATTAAAGAATTTGTGTCCAAAATTCTGGAACAATATCCACCACAGAAGAAGTAAAGAGTAAAAAAACCGCAATATTTTTCTATTGCGGTTTTTTTTAGCTGATGCCCTAGCCCGGATGGAAACGGCATCCTTTTACAGCTGTTAGGTTTAAAAAACCTGACAGCTGTAAAAGATATAGTGGACAGCCGGAAACGAGCTCCTAAAGAGCGAACTGGCGAAGCAAAAAGCTCCTTCCTTCCGTTGCACTCTTGATGAACGTTTGTTTTTTTATGATTTTTATCACAGTTGTTTTGGCTAAGATTTGTAAATTTACGAACACAACAAAACACTCTATATGGAAGCGCATTTTGAAAGCAACCCTTTGATTGACAGGCTACCAAAGCATCTAAAACAATTTATCAAACCGCAAGATTACAACGATTATACGCCTATAAATCAGGCCGTGTGGCGTTATGTGATGCGAAAAAATGTGGATTATCTTTCAAAAGTAGCACACGAATCTTACTTGGACGGATTGCAAAAAACCGGTCTGGAAGTGGATTCTATTCCGAACATGTACGGCATGAACCGCATTTTAAAAGAAATTGGTTGGGCTGCCGTGGCTGTAGATGGTTTTATTCCGCCGAATGCTTTTATGGAATTCCAAGCGTATAACGTTTTGGTAATTGCTTCCGATATCCGACAATTAGAACATATTGAATACACACCTGCTCCGGACATCATACACGAAGGTGCAGGCCACGCCCCTATCATCGCCAATCCGGAATATGCTGAATATTTGCGACGATTTGGGGAAATTGGCTGTAAAGCGATTTCGTCTTCGCGCGATTACGAATTGTATGAAGCGATTCGTTTGTTATCGATTTTAAAAGAAGCGGAAGACACTCCGGAAGCCGAAATTAAAAAAGCAGAAGATCAAGTAGACTTTTTGCAAAATAATATGGGCGAACTTTCGGAAATGTCCAGAATCCGGAACCTACACTGGTGGACAGTAGAATATGGTTTAATCGGAACAATAGACAATCCGAAAATTTATGGCGCAGGCTTGCTTTCCTCTATAGGTGAAAGCGCTTGGTGTATGACAGATAACGTTAAAAAAATCCCTTACGATATCTCGGCTGCTGATCAAAGTTTTGACATAACCAAACCGCAACCGCAACTGTATGTAACACCCGATTTTGCGCATTTGAGCTTGGTTTTGGAAGAGTTTGCCAATACTATGGCTTTGCGTACCGGAGGTTTATCAGGCATTAAAAAACTGATTTATTCCAAGGCTTTAGGCACTATTGAATTGAGCACAGGGATTCAAATTTCCGGGGTATTTACCAACGTGATTGAACACGAAGGGAAGCCGGTTTATGTGCAAACTACCGGTAAAACGGCCTTGTCTTACCGCGAAAAAGAATTGGTAGGTCACGGAACCGCATACCACGCTGAAGGATTTGGTTCGCCTATCGGAAAACTGAAAGGCATCAACTTGTCGATTGAAGATATGAGTCCGCGTGACTTAAGAGCTTACGACATTTACGAAGCGGAAAAAGTTACCTTAGAATTTGAAGGCAATATCAAAGTAACCGGAGAAATCATTACCGGTTCCCGAAATCTGCAAGGAGAAATTATCATTATCAGTTTTAAAAACTGTACAGTAACCCACAACGAAACCGTACTCTTTTTACCGGAATGGGGAACATACGATATGGCAGTAGGTAAAAAAGTTATATCCGTTTTTTCCGGTCCGGCCGATGTGAACAGTTTTGACATGATTAACCATGTGCCTTCTTCACAAACTATCAAAGCTAAAAAATCGGCAGAGCGGGAAGAACTGGAAGGTTTATACCTCAACGTACGAAACATACGTGAAGGCAAACCGGCAGTTATCTCAATAGAAAAAACATTCGAATTGGTCAAAGACAAACATCCTAAAGATTGGTTGTTATCTGTTGAAATCGCCGAATTATGTGACAAAACGAACAATACTACTTTATTACACGATGTTTTGGTGCATTTGGAAAAAGTGAAGCAAAGTCGCCCTGAAATTGCCCATTTAATTGCCGGAGGATTGGGATTGTTCTTAGAAAAAGTAAGTTTACAACACTAGTGTAACCTTTGTTACTGCCAACTAAAGTCGACTAAAATATCTTTGCTGAAAAAATTTGAATTATGGGACTATTAGACATGTTAGGTTTAGGTGGCAAATCAGAAAGCATTAAAGATTTTGTAACGAAAGGCGCTGTGATTATTGATGTGAGAACGATAGGAGAATTTCGCGAAGGACACATCAAAGGCTCGAAAAATATTCCGTTAGATACAATAAACGGCAAATTAAATGAAATCAAAAAAATAGACAAACCGGTGATTGTTTGTTGTCGTAGCGGCATGAGAAGTGCACAAGCGGCTTCTGCTTTGAAATCGGTTGGCATCGAAGTGATTAACGGTGGTGGCTGGCAGAGTTTGGAAAGTAAATTATAGTATAAAGCCCCGAAGTATCGGGGCTTTTATTTTGTTTATACCAATGTTATCTAATAACCAATTTACGTGTTTCAATCCCTTTAT
>JBIIXM010000012.1:0-12541 GCA_044338435.1 Flavobacterium sp.
TCATCTACCAATTGCATGATCATTGTAGCCGTAAAGGTTTTGGTTATCGAGCCGATTTTGAGTTTGGTTGCCGGATTTAATTTTTTCCCGTTAGACAGTTCCGCCAATCCATATGCTTTTGAAAAGACAATTTTATCTTTTTCCAATATAGAAAGTGAGCCCATGAACTTATTGTTGGTGTACAAATAGTTTAACAAACTATCAATTTTCTGAAATTTATCGGTTTGGGCAACTACCGATGTCAGTCCGAATACAAATAATAAGAGCAATTTTTTCATGTTTACAATGGATTATGTCGAGGCTTAATGCGCTTCCAGCCAATTTTGACCTACGCCCATTTCCACTTCTAATGGAACCGACATCGTAAAGGCATTTTCCATTTCGTGTTTGATCATAGGCTTGATTTTTTCCAATTCAGAATGATGCACATCAAATACCAATTCGTCATGAACCTGTAACAACATTTTAGATTTCCAGTTGTCAGCAGTCAGTTTTCGGTGGATATTAATCATGGCGAGTTTGATGATGTCGGCGGCGCTACCTTGGATAGGCGCGTTAACGGCGTTGCGTTCTGCTGCTCCGCGAACTACAGCATTTGCCGAATTGATGTCTTTTAAATAACGACGGCGACCTAAAACCGTTTGTACATAACCATGCTCACGGACAAAATCGACTTGGTCTGACATGTATGATTTTAATTTCGGATAGGTTTTATAGTAAGCCTCAATCAAAGTGGCACTTTCGCTGCGGGAAAGCGAGGTTTGGTTGCTCAATCCAAAAGCAGAAACCCCGTAAATGATACCGAAGTTGACTGTTTTGGCATTGCTTCTTTGTTCTTTGGTTACCTCTTCTAAGGATACATTGAACACTTTAGCGGCGGTGCTTCGGTGAATGTCTTCGTTGTTTTGAAAGGCTTTGATCATGTTTTCTTCTCCGGATAATGCGGCAATAATGCGCAATTCTATCTGAGAATAATCCGCCGAAAGCAAACTATAGTTTTCGTCACGGGCTATAAACGCTTTTCGAATTAATTTGCCTCTTTCGGTTCGAATCGGAATGTTTTGCAAGTTCGGGTTGTTGGAACTCAATCGACCTGTTGCCGCTACGGTTTGCATATAATCCGTGTGGACGCGCTGGGTTTTCGGGTCGACTTGATTTGGCAATGCCTCAATGTATGTACTTTGTAGTTTGACCATTTGTCGCCATTCCAAAATATCCCTAACGATTTGATGTTCATTGGCCAAATAACTTAATACTTCTTCGCCGGTAGCGTATTGACCGGTTTTGGTTTTCTTTTGTTTGGCGCCGCCGATTTTGAGTTTGTCAAATAGTATATCGCCCAATTGTTTAGGGGAAGCCAAATTGAATTTTTCACCGGCCGTTTCATAAATTTTTTGTTCAAAATCGACGATTTCTTTTTGCATATCAGTCGCCATAGCCTTTAGGAAGTTTACGTCTAAGCGAATGCCTTCGGCCTCCATATCTGCGAGCACCGGAACGAGCGGAATTTCTATTTCATCGAATAGTTTTTTGGTACCGACTTTCTCCAATATCGGTTGGAAATGTTCTTTGAGTTGCAGCGTTACATCGGCATCTTCAGCCGCGTATTCTTTGATGTCTTCTAACGGAACATCACGCATCGATAATTGGTTTTTACCTTTTTTACCAATGAGTGTCTCTATGGATTTAGGGGAATATTTCAAATAGGTTTCGCTCAACACATCCATATTGTGACGCATATCTGGATTGATGAGATAATGGGCAATCATCGTATCGAAAAGCGGTCCTTTGATTTGAATGTCGTATTTGGCTAAGACTTTAAGGTCGTATTTCATGTTTTGCCCGATTTTTTCGATGGTTTCACTTTCAAAAAACGGCCTGAATTTGTCAGCTAAGAGTTGTGCTTCTTCCTGATTTTCCGAGAAAGGAACGTAAAATGCTTCGCCTTTGGTCCAAGAGAATGACATGCCGACCAATGCGGCATTCAAAGCATCAATTCCGGTAGTCTCGGTGTCAAAACATACGGATGATTGGTTCATTAAATTCTGCAAAAACAATTTCACCCCCAAATCACCTTGAATAATCATATAGTTATGCTTGGTGTTTTCAATCGTTGCGTAATACGAATGTTGCGTTGGTTCGCCGGTTTCTTCATCCGAAAAACCAAATAAGTCAAATTGCTCTTCGTTCGATTTTTTGGCCACGGGTTTTTTGGCCATTTTTGGAGCCTCACCGTTGTCATCGCCATTGGCTTCAATCTCGTCGTATTCTTTTCCGGTACCGAAGAGTTTGTCGAACTGCGCTTTCATTTGTCGGAACTCGAGTTCTTGGAACAACGCATCGGTTTTCTCCACATCGGGTTTGGACAATTCGAAATCGGTAGCGTCAAAAGTTACCGGACAATCCAATAAAATGCGGGCTAGTTTTTTTGACAATATACCGAGCTCTTTGTTTTTTTCGATTTTATCTTTGAGAGCGCCTTTGAGTTTATCGGTGTTTTCCAATAGATTTTCCATGGAGTCGAATTCCTTCAGCAATTTTTTTGCTGTAACTTCGCCAACACCCGGAAATCCGGGAATATTATCAGCAGAATCGCCCATCATTCCCAAAAAGTCAATGACTTGTTCCGGTCTTTCAATTTCAAATTTTTCTAAAACTTCCGGTACGCCCCAAATTTCAATGTCGTTACCCATACGAGCCGGTTTGTACATAAAAATATTTTCGGAAACCAATTGGGCAAAATCTTTATCGGGAGTAACCATGAATACTTTATAACCTTCTTTTTCAGCCTGTTTGGCTAAGGTTCCGATTAAATCGTCGGCTTCGTAACCCGCTTTTTCCATGATCGGAATATGCATGGCTCGTAATAATTCCTGAATGTATGGTACGGCAATTTTAATGGCTTCCGGAGTTTCATCGCGATGCGCTTTATACTCTTGGTACATTTCGTAACGGTAATCGCTGCCGCCTTTGTCAAAAGCCACCGCCAAATGATCGGGTTTTTCGCGCTTAATCACATCCATCAAAGAATTCATAAAACCCATAATGGCAGAGGTGTCCATGCCTTTGGAATTGATTCTCGGGTTTTTGATAAAAGCGTAATAGCCGCGGAAAATTAAGGCGTAGGCGTCTAGTAGGAACAGGCGTTTTTGTTGTGACATTGCTGTAAAAAATTATAAAGCGTAAAGGTAACGAAACTTTGCCTTTTCACGGGCAGAAATATTTTAGTTAAAAATAGTTAAATCGGGGATAACAATGCTTTCTTTCTTTGTTAATTTGCCTAAAATTTGCGAAAGATGTTGCGTTGGATTTTCTTTTTTCTTTTTGTAGCCATAGTTGAGGTGTATGCTTTTCAGGCGCTTAAAACCATAACCAAAACCAAGTGGATTTTGGTGTCATACCAAATCATCTCATTATTGGCCGTTTTGTATATAGTGTATCAATTCACACAATTTGACCGCAGAGTCGGGCAAAACAGCAAAACCCTGATTACTTTCGGGTTGTTATTATTGGTTTTTATTCCGAAGTTAATCTTAACAAGCATCATGTTATTAGAGGATGTTTTCCGTGTTTTTTCGGGAACGATTACTCATTTTTTGGGAGACAACGACCGCGGTAGTTTTTTGCCGGAAAGAAGGCGTTTTGTGAGCCAGGTGGCTTTGGCGATGGCAGCCATTCCTTTTTCCTCGCTTTTGTATGGAATGACCAAAGGAAAATACAATTTCAGAGTTATTAAGCAAACCCTTTTCTTTTCCGACTTACCTGAAGATTTTGACGGTTTTACCATCACGCAAATTTCTGACGTCCATAGCGGTAGTTTTGATGATCCTGAAAAAATCAATTATGCCATTGACATGATCAACGATCAAAATGCCGATATGATTTTGTTTACCGGAGATATAGTCAATACTCATGCTACAGAAATGCATCCTTGGATTGACATTTTTAATCGCATTCAGCCTCATGCATTTGGGAAGTTTTCGGTTTTAGGGAATCATGATTACGGTGAGTATATTCAATGGCCTAGTGATGCCGCGAAACGTCAAAATTTTGAAGATATTAAAGATTTACATCGTCAAATTGGGTTTAACCTGTTGTTGAATGAACATACTAAAATCAAAAAAGGAAACAGCGAATTGGCGTTGGTTGGTGTTGAAAATTGGGGTAAGAATTTCAAACAAGCCGGCGATTTGAAAACAGCATCTGAGGGTTTAACCAAAGAAGATTTTAAAATTTTGATGAGTCACGATCCGAGCCACTGGGAGTATGAAGTGAAACACGATGAAAAGCATTACCATTTAACGCTTTCCGGTCATACACACGGTTTGCAGTTTGGGATTGAAATTCCCGGTATCATTCAGTGGAGTCCGGTGCAATACGTTTACAAGCAATGGGCAGGTTTGTATGAAAATGTAGGGCGTTATGTTTATGTAAATCGAGGCTTTGGGTTTCATGCTTATCCCGGTCGTGTTGGAATTTGGCCTGAAATCACGGTTTTTGAACTAAAAAAAGGGGAAAAAGTAGCATAATTAGTTAAAAATGCTACATTTGTGGTTTAATAGTTCTTTTTCCAAGGTAAAAGAAACAAAAATATTTTGGTTTTATGTCAAAATTTGGAGAATTAATCAACGCTCAAGTGCCTGTGTTAATTGATTTTTACACAGAATGGAACGAATCTTCAGTGTCCATGCATCCTGTAATCAGAGATGTAGCTGCAGCGCTTGGTGACAAGGCAAAAGTGATCAAAATTGATGTAGATAAAAATCAGGAGTTGGCCGAGGCATTGCGCATTAAAGGACTGCCGACCTTGATGATTTACAAAGAAGGTCAAATGGTTTGGAGACAATCAGGGGAATTAGATGCCAATACCATTATCGCTTTAGTGCAAGAGCAACTTTAGCCAATCTTTTCACAAACAAATTCATTTTTCTTTAGGAATTCTAAAGTTTTAGGCAATGCATATTGTAGGTTTTGCCAAGCTTTACTACTATCGTGAAATACGATAATACTTCCGCTTTCGATATGGCTTATTACGTTTTGTAAGCATTGCTCTTGACTGACATTGGTGTCGAAGTCCATGCTAATCACATCCCACATAACAATTGTATAACCCGCTTGACGTAAGGCTTTGGCTTGCGAAGGTTTGATTTTTCCGTAAGGCGGGCGAAATAGTTTAGGATTAGTATTTCGGAGTTTGAAATTGGCGATAATCTCGGCACATTCTTCGGTGTTTTCAAGATACCGTTCTAAGGTAGTTTGCCAGCCTTTTAAATGGTTGAAAGTATGGTTTCCGATGCTGTGGTTGTTTTCGATTATCTTATTAAAAATCTCAGGATGTTTCCGAATGTTATCGCCTATGCAAAAGAAAGTAGCCTTAGCATCGTATTGGGTTAATTGGTCTAAAACCCATTCGGTTATTTCCGGAATCGGTCCGTCGTCAAAAGTCAGATACACTTTTTTTTCACTGTTCGGAATCTCCCAAACATACTTCGGGAATATTGTTTTGATAAACCGATTTGTCTTAACCCATAAACTCATACCATAAAAGTAAAAAAAGTGCCGATAGGATTGATTCTTATCGGCACTTTTTTAGAAATTAATAATCGGATTATTCCAAATCTCTTCCAAAACGGGTAAAGCGTTGTACAAAGGAGTTGAATACCGGTTTGTTTTTGTTGTAGTATTCCAAATCATTGCGATTTTTCATTACCAATAGTAAACTTCTGTAGCGCTCAATATCGGTAACAATGTCAGTGGCAATTCCGTTTTGAATAGACGGTTGAATACCGGCATAATACGTTAAGTTTTGCTTGTATTTGTTTGTTAATTTATCGAGTAATGCTCTTGCTTTGGCTTTTTCGCCTACTTCGTAGTAAGCCGCAGCAAACGGTTCTAACATGGTGTAATAACTGTAATAATCCATCGGCATTTTGGTTAGCGCTAAATCGATGATTTTTTTAGCTTTTTCCGTTTTGCCTTCGTTAATCAGTTGTTGGGTTAAACGCGCCATGTTGGTTCGGTACGAAATACTGTTTTTACGGGTTTCCGGATCGTGGTAAATCGTCGTCAATTCGCCGTTGCCCCATTGCCATTGGGTTACCAAATTGTACATTTTATCGCTTTCAATTTGCCCCATGTCGTATGGGTTTTCTTTGTCGATAGGGGTTTTAATCGGAACTAACTTGTAAACCAAGCCATCGAGTTGCAGGTAATCTTTCATCCACAAATAGTCGTCGTCACCAAAACTACCGCCGGTAAAATACACCGGTCTTTTCCAATTGTTATTGGCCAAAATGTCCAACATCATCAATCGGTTTTTATATAGCGCACTTCCTTTGATGTCTAAATCAATGAAAGGAACAATAGAATCGTTCAACGCCGGATTAACCACTCTGTTTTTGATAATTGTATTTTTGTCTACCGGAATTCTGATTTTATTGGTCGGATAAAAATGAATGGTTTGTCCGTTTTGCAAATCAATAGTTGACTGCGGATTTTTGATGAACTTGATTAAGTCCTTCACATCCCAACGCGCATCGGTTTTCGGGATATGGGCAACATAGTCTAACTTGTCACCAACATACTCGCTGTGGTCAAATGAAATTGGCAAACCTTCTGCCTCGTAAGTTTTGAATTTCATTTGGTCTATGTACCAATCCGTCATGAATAAACTGGTGTTTACAATTTTGATGTCGGTTCGGATACCTTCAATTTCTTGGGCATACCAAAGCGGGAAGGTGTCGTTATCTCCAATGGTAAACAAGATTGCATTCGGATCACAAGAGTTGAGGTAGTTTTTAGCCATGGCGATAGCGGTGTATCGGTTGGAGCGGTCGTGATCGTCCCAATTTTGACTGGCCATTAGCAACGGAGCGGCTAGAAGTGAAGCAGCGATGACAATTGGCCCGACTAATTTCGATTTGATATAGTCGCTAACAATTTCATAAATCGCATACACTCCAAAGCCTAACCAAATCGCAAATACATAGAACGAACCTACCAAAGCGTAATCGCGTTCTCTCGGTTCGAAAGGTCTTTCATTAAGGAAAACTTTTAGAGCTATGCTGGTGAAAAGGAATAAAACCAATAACACGTAGAAACTTTTCAGGTCTCTTTGCGCATGGTACATTAAACCAATTAATCCTAAGATGAAAGGTAAGAAGTAATATACGTTTCTGCCTTTGTTGTTGATGGCATCATCCGGAAGATTTTCCTGCGAGCCTTTGCCTAAATGAACTTCATCGACAAACTTGATGCCGCTGATCCAATTACCATCTAAGTTGTCGTATTTTCCTTGGATGTCGTTTTGTCTTCCTACGAAATTCCATAACAAATAGCGACCGTACATATAGCCGAATTGGTATTCGCCCATGAACAATAAGTTATCAGCTGTTGACGGTTTTTCTACAACCAAATAGTCGCTGTATTTTTTCAGGAAATTTACATAGTCTTCATTGTCGATTTGCTTTTGGGCATAAGCCGTTTTAAAATCGTTAATATTTTTTTGCATTTCATCTTTCAACTGACCCACAGCTTGCATGATTTGTTCATCGCTTAAGCTGTCTAAATTTACGCCGTATTGTGCCAAATCTTCCTCGTAAGGATAGTTGTGGTTTAGCGTAAATTTCGGTGGTCCGCTAAACTGAATGTAATTTTCGATATGATCCGTGCTCCACATACGAGGTAAAATCGCTTTATGGTTATTGTCAGTGTTTTGTTCAGCGTTTTTATAATTGTTTACAATTACATATTTACCGGTTTTATAATCTCTTTCGTAGTTAGGTGCTTTGTCTAAGTACGGTTGATCTTCGTCTAATCCGGCAAAAGTATCGGTGTATTGCGGACCGTAAAACAAAGGATTTACACCATATTGTTCACGATTGTAATATGCTAAAACCTCTGCGGCATCCGAAGGTTTATTTTCGTTGATGACCACATTGGCATTGGCTCGAATCGGGAGCATCATCCAAGTCGAAAAACCGATCAATACGAAAAGGATGCAAAGCAAAGCCGTATTGTAAAACGGATGTCCTTTTTCGCGGGTGTATTTCAATCCGAAATAGAAGAAAGCAACAACCAATAGCGCAGCTATGATGGTACCGGAATTAAAAGGTAAACCGATGCTGTTGACCATAAAAATTTCCATTTTACCAAAGAAAGCTAAGGTATAAGGAAGTAATAGTTTGAAGATGAATAACAACACTGCTACGATGATTACGTTGGCTATGATGAAACTCACCAATGTGATTTTTTTGTAATTTTTAAAGTAATACAAGAACCCAATGGATGGTATTGTTAACAATGCCATAAAGTGTACGCCAAAGGAAAGTCCGATGAGCAATGAAATCAGCAACAACCAACGATTTCCTCGCGGCGTATGCATGTCTTCTTCCCAGCGCAAAGCCAACCAAAACAACAAGGCAATGAACAAGGAAGCCATTGCATATACTTCAGCTTCAACGGCGCTGGCCCAAAAACTATCAGAAAAAGTAAAGGCAAGCGAACCTACCATGGAGCTTCCTAAAACCACTATGGCTTTGTGTTTGTCGAATTCAGTGTAGGATGATACTATCTTTCTCAATAATATAGAAGACGACCAAAACATAAACAATATGGTAAAGGCACTTGAAAATACCGAAGTCATATTGACCATCAAAGCAATGTTTTCTTTACTAAAGGCGAACATTGAGAAAAACGCACCTATAATTTGGAACAAAGGTGCTCCGGGAGGATGTCCTACTTCCAATTTGGCTGCTGTGGAAATGTATTCGCCACAATCCCAAAAACTCATGGTGGGTTCAACAGTTAATGAATAAGTGATTAAGGCGATGACAAAGGCTGTCCATCCTAAAAGGGTATTCCACTTGTTGAAGTTAAAATTCATCATAGAAATAGGATATGAGATAGGTTTATTTTTACGCTTACAAAGAAACTATTTTTTTTAACGTAATTAAACCGGCATTAATAAAAATTTATAAAACGGGTAACGAATTAATTTCAAGTTTATTATGAGTTTGTTAAACAAATTAATGCTTAAGTACTCTAATTTTTTTAGCAATTTGTTTGTGTAAAATAAAATTTGTTCTAAATTTGCACTCGCAATAAGCCAATTGGTCTATGGTGTAATGGTAACACTACGGTTTTTGGTGCCGTCTTTCTAGGTTCGAGTCCTAGTAGACCAACGATAAATCCCGCCTCAAGCGGGATTTTTTGTTTTTATTCCATTAATAAAAAAGCCGCTGTGAAGCGGCTTTTTTATTTTGTATCTTCAAAATTAAATTTTAAAAGTAACAACCGGTTTAACAGCATGGTTTACTAAGTCTTCACTGATACTACCGTTAAAGAAGTGTGCTAGGCCTTTTCTTCCGTGAGTGCTCATGCCGATTAAATCAGCATCAATACTATTGGTGAAATTTAAGACACCGCTTTCTACATTTACATCGTTGTAAATGTGGGTAGCTAATTTGTTGATGTTGAAACCTGCAATAAAAGAGCTCATGATTTCGTTAGCAATGTGTGTTGGTTTAAAACTACTTGGTGTATTGATCATAACCAAATGTAATTCGGCGTCAAATTTATTAGCAAATTCTACTACTTTGGCAAAAGGCTTTTTGATTTCGTCGGCAAAATCAGAAGCGAAAACGAATTTTTTCACTTCGAAATCTCCGGCTTCTTTTTTGATGATTAGTACAGGGATTTCAGAGTTGCGAACCACTTTCTCAGCATTAGAACCAATAAACATTTCTTTGAAACCGCTCGCTCCGTGTGAACCCATAACGATTAAGTCAACTTCATTTTTCTTGCTGATATTCATAATTCCGTCGAAAGCCAATTCAAACTGAATGATTTCAGAAACTTTTACACCTTCTAAACTCGGGTCGTCCATTAAGTCTTCTAAACGATTGATCGCAGCATTTTTGAATAGCATGATTTCAGGCAATTCATGACCGCTACCAATAGCATCGCCAGCTTCGCTAGGCAATTCTAACATGTGAAGTAAAAAAATTTCGCCGTTGTTTTTTCTGGCAATTTGCGCCGCAACTTTCAAGGCATATTTGGCATGTTCAGAGAAGTCTGTTGGGACTAAGATTTTTTTCATAATATAAAAACGTAATTTTTGTATAGGATATTTTAACACAATAAAGGTATTCAATTTTTTTGATTTGGCAAGGAATTTTTAATTTATAAAAAAATAACTATATTTGCAGCGTTATTTACCATACAAATTAAATAATGAGGGAAGCAGTGCTTCCCTCTTTTTATACAACAATGACATTTAAAGACAAAGTTTCAAATTTAATAGCGGAAGAATTGGAAAAAAATTCCTCCTTGTTTTTGGTAGATTTAAGTATTTCAGAGAGTTGTAAAATTACCGTAACTTTGGATGGCGATAATGGCATAACTTTGCAGGATTGTATAGATGTAAGTCGTGCTATAGAAAACAACTTGGATCGCGAAGAACAGGATTTTTCATTGGAAGTGGCTTCTGCAGGCGTTTCGTCGCCCCTAAAACTGGTAAGACAGTACAAGAAAAACATTGGTCGAAACCTAAAGGTTAAAACCACCACATCGGAAACCATCGAAGCCAAGTTAGAAGCGGTTGATGATGATAAAATTACGCTGACTTGGACAGCGAGAGAACCTAAAAAAATAGGAAAAGGAAAAGAAACGGTAACACACCAACGTGAAATTCCTTATTCAGACATAAAAGAAGCAATTGTTACAATAATATTTTAATTAAAACAGGCATGGAAAATATTGCATTAATCGAATCATTTTCAGAGTTTAAAGACGATAAACTTATTGATCGAGTAACGCTTATGGCGATTTTGGAAGATGTATTTAGAAACGCATTAAAAAAGAAATACGGTTCTGATGATAACTTTGATATCATTATCAATCCTGACAAAGGAGATATGGAGATTTGGAGAAATCGCGTGGTAGTAGCTGATGGAGAAGTGGAAGACGAAAACCAAGAGATTGCTTTGTCCGAAGCAAGAAAAATCGAGCCTGATTTTGAGGTTGGTGAAGATGTGTCAGAAGAAGTAAAATTAATCGATTTAGGAAGAAGAGCTATTTTGGCATTGCGTCAAAACTTGATTTCTAAAATTCATGAACATGACAACACCAATCTTTACAAGCAATTCAAAGATTTAATCGGTGAAATTTATACTGCCGAAGTACACCATGTTCGTCCAAGAGTTGTAATTTTGGTGGATGATGAAGGCAACGAAATTGTATTGCCGAAAGAAAAACAAATTCCGTCCGACTTTTTCCGCAAAGGAGATAACGTGCGCGGAATCATTGAGAGTGTTGAGTTGAAAGGAAACAAGCCGCAAATCATCATGTCGAGAACGGCCGATAAATTCTTAGAAAAACTATTTGAACAAGAAATTCCGGAAGTATTTGACGGTTTGATTATGATTAAAAAGGTAGTGAGAATTCCGGGTGAAAAAGCTAAAGTAGCTGTAGATTCTTATGATGATAGAATTGATCCGGTGGGTGCTTGCGTGGGAATGAAAGGTTCTCGTATTCACGGTATTGTTCGTGAGTTGGGCAACGAAAACATTGATGTAATCAACTTTACCAGCAACTTGCCGTTGTACATCACCAGAGCTTTAAGTCCGGCTAAAGTATCTTCTGTTAAAATCGACGAAGAGAAAAAAAGGGCCGAAGTATTTTTAAAATTAGAAGAAGTTTCCAAAGCCATCGGTCGTGGTGGACATAACATCAAATTGGCCGGATTATTAACCGGTTATGAGTTAGATGTAATCCGTGAAGGCAGCGCCATTGAAGAAGATGACGTTGAATTAACAGAGTTCTCAGACGAAATCGACGGTTGGGTAATCGACGAGTTTGCTAAAATCGGTTTAGATACCGCTCGCAGCATCCTGAACCAAGACGTAGCCGATTTAGTGAGAAGAACTGATTTGGAAGAAGAAACTATTTTAGAAGTAATTAAAATATTGAAAGAAGAGTTTGAAGACTAAGCTTTCGCCAACACAACAATAAGTTAACATTAATTAGATTTTATGTCTGAAGGAAATATTAGAATTAATAAAGTTTTAAGGGAATTAAATATTTCTTTGGAAAGAGCTGTGGATTATCTTAAGGATAAAGGAATTGCTATTGAAGCGAGTCCTAACACAAAAATTTCCGATGATGTATACAATATTCTTTGTGGTCAATTTGCAGGCGATAAAGGCAACAAAGAAGCTTCAAAAGGAATAAGCGAAGAAATCAGAAAGGAAAAAGAAGCCCTTCGTTTGGAAAGAGAAAAAGAAATTGAAGACAAACGCAAACAAGAAGAGGAACGCCAACGTTTGGAGTTAATCAAGGCCAAAGCTGTAATCAGCGGTCCTAAGCAAGTCGGAAAAATCGATTTAGAGCCTAAAGCTGTAGTTGCTCCTACAGAAGCCCCGAAAATTTCAGCAGAAAAATCAGAGCCTGTTGTGGCGAAAAGTGAAGCTCCTGCACCAGTAGCCGAACCTAAAAAAGAGGTAGTTAAAGAAGCCGAATCAAAATCGGCGGACGCTACTGC
>JBIIXM010000013.1:0-12496 GCA_044338435.1 Flavobacterium sp.
GTGTTGACTTCAATTCGGAATGGCAAATAAGTGAGCATTGGCAACATCGATTGTTGTTGACTTATGTAAACGGAAGAGACAAAACCAATAATGACGCTATTATTGATATGCCACCGTTGACTCTTAACAATAGGATTCAATTCAACAAAAAAGAATGGAACAATTTAACTTTGGAATTGCAAAGTGAAATGGTCTTCAGACAAAAGCAATTTCCCGACAATAATTTTACCACTAATATTATTGAAAACGGAAATTTTGTTCCGGTAGAAGTGGATATCAGTACCCCTCCTCCGGCTTATCACCTTTTGCATTTTACTTCAGATTTTCAATTCAAGGTAACAGACCATTCCTTGGCAACCTTAGGTTTTTCCGTATTCAATATTTTGGATACACCTTACCGAGATTATTTAAACAGACAGCGTTTTTATGCCGATGAATTAGGCAGAAACTTTCAAATTCAATTAAAAATTAATTATTAAAAATTTAAAACCATGAAATATTTAAACCCAGCAAAAATTTTATTTTTATCAGCAATCACTTTATTGGCAGTATCATGTAGTAATGACGATAATGGTCCGGTTAATGAGGAAGAAGTAATCACTACAGTAACCACAACTTTAACCGGAGGCGGACAAGTGATTACGCTTAATTCAAGAGATTTAGATGGTGACGGGCCTAATGCTCCAGTAGTTAACGTAAGCGGCAACTTAGCGGCCAATACTACTTACACCTGTACCGTTTCTTTTTTAAACGAGACTGAATCACCGGCAGAAGACATTACCGCAGAAGTGGAGGAAGAAGGTGTAGACCATCAAGTTTTTTATCAGCTTCCAACAGCATTGGGAACATTTACTTATACTGACCTTGATTTGAACGGTAAACCAATAGGATTGACCTTTTCTTTAACCACCGGAAATGCCGGAGCCGGAAACCTAACGGTAACTTTGAGACATTTACCAAACAAATCAGCTGCGGGTGTAGCCTCGGGTGACATCACTAATGCGGGCGGATCAACAGATGCTTTAGTGACTTACCCGGTAACTGTTAACTAAATTTGTTATAATACCTAAATCAAAAACGTCCCGAAATTTCGGGACGTTTTGTAATTAAAATCGGTTATCGCCATCTAACATTCGGCCCAATCCGCCGAGTAAACTGCCTTCTTCTCTGCCGCTACCACCGACTTTTGGGGCAGAAGCTATGATTCTGTCTGCTAAACGACTAAACGGTAACGATTGAACATAGACCGTTCCGGGACCGCGTAAAGTAGCGTAAAACAAACCTTCGCCGCCGAATAAGGAATTTTTAATGCCACCGATGAATTCGATATCATAATCTACATCTTTGGTAAAACCTACGATACAACCGGTGTCGACTTTCAGGATTTCGCCGGGAGCTAATTCTCTTTTGGCCAAAGTACCGCCGCTGTGAACGAAAGCCATGCCATCGCCTTCAATTTTTTGCATAATGAAACCTTCACCACCGAATAATCCACGACCTAGTTTTCTGGAAAATTCAATCCCAACAGAAACGCCTTTGGCCGCACACAGAAAAGCGTCTTTTTGGCAAATAAACTTGCCGTTGAATTGCGATAAATCTACAGGGACAATTTTTCCGGGATAAGGCGAAGCAAAGCAGGCTTTACTTTTGGCATTGTTTTGATTGATGTAGGCCGTCATAAAAAGACTTTCTCCGGTGAGTACGCGCTTTCCGGCGGATAATAATTTGTCGAATAAACCAGATTGTTGTTGGGAACCATCGCCAAAAATAGTTTCCATGGTGATGCCGTTATCCATCATCATAAAACTTCCGGCTTCGGCTATTACTATTTCTTGCGGATCGAGTTCAATTTCTACGTATTGCATTTCTTCTCCATAAATGCGGTAATCAATTTCGTGTGCTTGCATAATCAATGTTTTTGGTTTTTCCTTATTAGTTTATGGTCTTTAAAAAAAGTTACAACACCTAAAAAACCCATCACAGAGTAAACTCAAAAAAGACAATATGTTAATAATTTAACTCTTTCAATATCATAGTTTTAATTTTTTAATGTTATTTTTACCATATTACTAATTAAACTAGCTGCCTATGAATTCCATGTTTACCACCATTATTAGAATAGCTTTAGGTTTAGCGCTATTGGTTTTTGGCGCCAACAAATTATTTACCTTTATTCCAATGGAAGCTCCAACCGGTTCCGCCGGTGATTTTATGAGTTCGTTAAATGCCACAGGGTATATTTTCCCGGTATTAGGCGTTTTGGAAATAATTATCGGAATTATGTTATTGTTGAAAAAATGGATAGCTTTTGCTTTGATTTTATTAGCGCCTATTTCCATCAACATTTTGTTATTCCACCTGTTTTTAGGAATTTCGGGTTTACCGGTGGCAGTAGCCATTTTGGCCTTTAATATTATCTTGATTTACAAGCATTGGCAACAATACAAACCGCTTTTTTATTAGCAGTTTTCTCCAAAATAAAAAACCGTCTCTATTTACGAGACGGTTTTTTTAATATTCTAATTTCCCAACATGCCTCATATTGCGGAGGATTTTATCTTTTCTTCTTTCAATATACGAAGACGAATTGGTGGCTTTGTATTTTAGTGGATTGGGCAAAATGGCAGCAATTCCGGCGGCTTCTCTTTTGGTTAAATTCACCGCTGATTTTCGGTACCAATGTTTAGCAGCTTCTTCAGCACCGTAAACACCTTTCCCCATTTCGATGCTGTTTAGGTATACTTCCATGATGCGTTCTTTCCCCCAAATGAGTTCGATTAACACAGTGAAATAAGCTTCCAATCCTTTTCTAATGTAGCTTCTTCCCTGCCATAGAAATACATTTTTGGCTGTTTGTTGCGAAATGGTACTTCCTCCTTTAATGCGTTTCCCTTTTTGGTTGTTTTTAAACGCTTTTTGCATGGCTTGAAAATCGAAACCATGATGGTTTAAAAAATTTCCGTCTTCACTCGCAATGACGGCTTTTTGCAGATTTGGGGAGATTTCTTCTAACGGCACCCAATCGTGACTCAACACCGCATCTTTCCCTTCCCATTTGTTTTCCAGCGCGCGAATAGCCATTAAAGGCGTATACGGAATTGGCACCCATTTGAACACTACAACCAGTAAAATGGATATCGCGAAAAACCAAAGCATGGCTTTCTTAACCCAACGTAATATCTTTTTTATCATACTTTATTTGACTAAATCGGCCAATTCCTGACCTATTAAACTTCCAATAGCTACGCCCATACCGCCCAAACGCACACCGCAATAAACATGTGTAGACAATTGTTCAACGATAGGTCGCTTGCTGGAACCTATTCCCATAATGCCGCTCCAGCGATGGGCAATGGTGTACTCGGTCTTTGGCAAAATTACTTCTTTTAACAAAGCCTCCAAACGTTGCTGAATTAATTCGGTTTGCGCGAACTCGGTCGTCGTTTCTCCTTCAAAATCGAGGTTGCGACCACCGCCTAACAAAATTCGGTTATCGATATTTCTGAAATAATAATAGCCCTGTTCCAGATGAAACGTCCCTTTGATATCCAAATCGGGTATCGGATTGGTAATTAAAACCTGAGCTCTGGCCGGTTTTACCTGATTATTGGTTAATTCGGCTGCAAAACCGTTTGTAGCAAACAATAAGTTGCGAGTAGCAAAACTAAAATCGTTGGCCGTTACCATAACACCATCACTTTTTTCTTGGAATGCGGTTACTTCGACTTGATTCAGGATCAAAATATCGTTGGCAATGGCTTTCTTTAATAAAGCTTGCATCATTTTACCGGTATCGATTTGGGCTTCGTACGGATTAAAAATAAGGTATTCTTGTATGCCGCTAAAATCGAAACGATCCACTTCTCTGGAAAACACTTCGTTTCTAAAGACAGGTTTTAAGATGTCGTTGATGAAAGGAAGTCGTTGCAAACAGTTGTTATACGTAGGCTCATCTGATTTCAAAAAAAGCTCATAGCCACCATAAGGTTTAAAATCGATGGCTTCATCACCTAAGTTTTTGCGCAACAATTGTAATCCGCTCCAGCGCTTTTGAATCAACTGTATCACTTCTTCTTCGCTGTGTGATTTCAAATCGTCTAAAATCTCCGAAAGACTACCGAAACAAGCAAACCCGGCATTTTTAGTACTGGCGCCTTGTGGTAAAATTCCCTTTTCTAGGATTAAAATCTTACTGTTAGGAAAACGCACTCTCAAGGCTAATGCACAATGCAGACCTACAATGCCGCTACCTACTACAGTGAAATCGACTTGGGTAAACCAATGTTTAAGTTCCCAGTAACTTAAGTTCATTTTAAATTTTTTCTAAAAATACTTTTTTCATCATTATGGCGATTAGGTAATGTAAAAAAACTTTGAATTTTTATTCGTTTTAAACATTTCATTACCATAATCTTAACTACTAATCTTACGGTTTATCGATTTGTTAACAGATTTATGATAATTTCCCTTGCTTTACAAAAAATAGTTTTAATTTTGATTCACTATTTAACCAAACTAAATACTTTATGAAGTACAAATTACTCACCGTTGTACTACTGACCTTCAGTAGCATAGCTTTTTCTCAAACCGGGAAATCGCTTTGGAACACCACCTCAAAAAAAAGCGACATGATTCCGCTGGAAAGCAGAATGATATTGCCTGAAAAAAATCTTTTTACGCTGAATTTAGATCAGTTAAGAACCGTATTGGCCAATGCGCCTCAACGTTTCAGTGAAGCAAAAAGCAATGGAATCACCTTATCGATTCCAAATGAAAACGGAATATTGGAAAGTTTCCGTGTATACGAAAACTCTGTTTTAGATCCGTCATTAGCCGCCAGATATCCTGAAATTAAATCTTACATCGGAGTTGGAATTGACAACCCGACTGCAACAACTTACTTCAGCATTTCGCCTCTTGGATTCAAAGCGATGACATTGAGTGCAGACAAAGCGGCGGTTTTCATTGAACCGATTTCTCAAGATTTAACCACTTACACGGTTTACAGAAAATCAGATAAAGTACATTCTTTGGATGCTTTTGAATGCTCGGTGATTGACGATGTAGCCCCACAAGTAGATCCGAGTACTTTAAGACCGAATGCAGACGACAGTACTTTACGAACTTTCCGTTTAGCCATGTCTTGTACCGGTGAATATACTGCGTATTTTGGCGGAACTAAAGCCTTGGCTTTGGCCGCTATCAATAACTCTATTACCAGATGTAACGGTGTTTTTGAAAAAGATTTTGGTGTTAGATTGGTCATTATTGCTAATACTGATTTGGTAATTTACACCAGTGCTTCAACTGACCCTTATGCTGCAGCCACGAGCTTATCACAATGGAACGCTCAGTTGCAATCTACTTTAACGAGTGTTATAGGAGATGCTAATTACGATGTAGGCCATTTATTTGGTGCTTCAGGTGGTGGCGGTAATGCCGGTTGTATCGGATGTGTATGTGTAAACGGCTCAAAAGGCAGTGCTTATACTTCACCGGCTAACGGAATTCCATCGGGTGATACGTTTGATATCGACTATGTAGCACACGAATTAGGTCACCAATTTGGAGCTAATCACACTTTCTCTATGAGCAACGAAGGTACCGGAGCCAATATGGAACCTGGAAGCGGTTCAACTATTATGGGTTATGCCGGTATTACTTCACAAGACGTTCAGCCGAACTCTGACGCGTATTTCCACGCTATCAGTATCCAACAAGTAACCAATAATATCAAAGCTAAAACTTGTCAAACCAATACAGCTACCGGAAATGCTGTTCCAACAGCCAATGCCGGTTTAGATTTCACTATCCCTAAAAGCACACCATTTATGTTAACCGGTTCTGGAACAGACGCCAATGGTGATGCCTTAACTTACAACTGGGAGCAATTTGACAATGCTGCCAGTACGGCAACAGGAGCCAGTTCAGCGGCCAGCGCAACAAGAACCAGTGGCCCTACATTCCGTTCGTACAACTCATCGACTTCATCGGTTAGATATTTCCCTCGTCTTCAATCGGTTTTAACCGGTGCAACTACAACAGCCGGTACTGAAATTACCGTAGAAGCTTTACCCTCTGTAGCCAGAACAATGAATTTCCGTTTGACTGTTAGAGACAACAGAGCCGGTGGTTCTGCCAACAACAGTGATGATATGATAGTTACCGTTAACGGTACAGCCGGTCCATTTACAGTGAGTGCCCCGAATACTGCAGTAACTTATGCCGGGAACAGCTCGCAAACCGTAACTTGGAATGTTGCCGGAACTACAGCTAATGGTGTGAACTGTGCTAATGTTGACATCTTATTATCTACAGACGGCGGATTGACTTATCCGTACACTTTATTGGCTGCAACACCTAACGACGGTACACAAGCTGTAACTATTCCGAATTTAGCAGGTACTACTAACCGTATTATGGTTAAAGGAACCAATCATATTTTCTTTGATGTTTCTAACGCTAACTTTACGATTACCAACTCGGCTCCGGATACTACAGCACCAACAGCTGCTACTTTAAGTGCTTCAGGTACCACCACAACTTCTACGAACTTGTCTTGGACAGGCGCTACCGATAACATCGGAGTAACCGGATATGATGTGTACCAAAATGGTGTTTTCAGAGCTACTACAGCCTCGACTTCATTTCTGGCTAACGGATTAACCGCTTCAACAGCTTACAGCTTTTATGTAATAGCTAAAGATGCTGCCGGTAATGTTGCTCCGGCCAGTAATACTGTAAACGTTACGACTTTAGCTCCTGATACAACAGCACCAACAGCACCAACCTTGAGTGCTTCAGGAACAACTTCATCTTCTACTAACTTGTCTTGGACTGGTGCAACCGATAATGTTGGCGTAACGTCTTATGATGTTTACCGTAGCGGTACTTTCTTAGCATCTACAGCTGCTACTACTTTTTCGGCAACAGGCTTAACGGCTTCTACTGCATACACTTTCTACGTAATTGCTAAAGATGGCGCCGGAAATGCTTCTGCAGCCAGCAATACTGTTAACGTAACTACTTTAGTAAACTCGGTTACTTATTGTACTTCTCGCGGAACGAATACCGCTGACGAATACATTAACCGTGTACAATTAGGAACCATCAATAACTTATCAGGTAATAATGGAGGTTATGGAAACTTTACTGCACTTTCTACTAATTTAGTTCGCGGAAGAAGTAATACAATCACCATTACTCCGGCTTGGACTGCAACAGTATACAATGAAGCTTACCGCGTTTGGATTGACTACAATAAAGATGGTGATTTCTTGGATTCAGGAGAACAAGTGGTGAATGTAACCCGTACTAAAACTACTCCGATTGCCAGAAGTTTTACAGTACCAACTACAGCACTATTAGGAACTACCAGAATGCGTGTTTCTATGAAATACAATGCTTCTCCAACATCATGTGAAACATTTACTGATGGTGAAGTAGAAGATTACACCGTAAACATCACAGCCACGGCCAGACCTGAAGATACGACAGCTGCTACTTTAGCTTTCAATGTTTATCCTAACCCTGTAAAAGGTGATATCTTAAACATTGCTAATTTAGAAGAAGCCGCAACCTATAGAGTATTTAACCTTATGGGACAAGAATTGGCTAAAGGCAAAATCGAAAACAATGCTGTTTATGTAGGTTCGTTAAAAGCCGGTGCTTATTTAATTGAAATCACCAGCGGAACAGCTACCAGCACCAAACGTTTTATTAAGGAATAAACCTAACCAAAACTTTATAATGCCAAAGACCACTCTCACAAGGAGTGGTTTTTTTATTGTTAGGAGCGACAAGTTTGTATATTTATGCTGACGTGTTCCTGCTATACGCTACAATGCCAAAGGAATCAGAGTTGGTTAGGTTTCGTCTTTTAAAAAATCAGTAGCATTGGCATTGTTTATTTCATCCCTAAAGGGATTTTGGGATTAGTTGTGAACCCTTACCGAGCTAATATCCCTAGCGGGATTATGGCATATTGTTTTTCTATTACTTAACAATAACAGAAGGATTAGCGACTAAAATTTAATTAAATAAGATAAGATTTCTAGTGTTTAATAAAGGGCAAAGAAACATTATTACCATTATCTTGTGTGATTTGTAATAAATAATGGCCGCTACCCAAAGCATTTACATCAATACCTAAATCTCCATTAGCTTTCTGTCCCTCCAAAACCCGCATACCAAGCATATTGTAAACTACATATCCAAATGGTTCTTCTAAGGTTAGATAAATCATTTCTTTTGAAGGATTGGGATACAACTTTATGCTTTCTTTTTCATTTTCATTAATAGCCAATGGTGAACAAGCCTGAGTAGCATACTTAGCTACAAAAAAATCCGATTGAGAACCGCTGTTGGTAATTTGCCCACTGTTAAATGTCAGGGTACCACCTATGGCTCCCCCTAAAATATAATCTCCGGAAGCATCAGCAGTAATGGCTGTCCCTACATCATTAAAACCATTATTACCTGGGATAAAAGTTAAGCCAATACAAGCACCACTATCCTTGTTAAATCTGGCCAACAAAACCTCTTGTCCTTGACCAAAATTGTTCACATTCATCGTCTGAGTACCCCAAGTAAAATTGGGTTCTCCGCAATAGCTAGTGTAGCCTAATTCATTTCCATTTAATACTATACCTCCGTAAACTTCGGAGGCTACATTACTGTAGGAACTCCAAAGTAATTGTGTTGCGTCTGGATTAGTTTTTAAAACAAAACCCGGTGTTATACCCTCAGGAACTGAGAAACCTAAAAAACTGATTAGAGAAAGACCAACAATTCTTCCTCCTACATAAATATTATTCTGAGCATCAAACTGCAAATTATAAATGTTCAAATAACCAAAATCGGTAGCGGTATCAACCCTATGCCATAAATAATTGCCTTGTGAATTATAACAAGCCAAAAAGGTTGAATTATTAATACTATTTCCGTTTAATATGGCAGTATCTGAACTATCTATTTTTGAAGCATAAAAATAAAAATTTCCGTTATGAGGATTGCGTTGAAAATTTAACAAAGTAAATCCCCCCGTCGTTTGAATATTAAGAGGAATTACCCCTAAATAATTGCCGTTGGCATCGTATTTCAATATAAACCAATTACTCCCCGCTTGTGTATTTACAAAAGCTCCGTCTGCATAAGTTCCTGCTGGCAATAAAGTCAACCAATAAATAGTCCCGTCAACACCTACTTGCATCCCTGCACTCCTTGTTTGAGTATAACTCACATTTAAATCAACTCCAACGGCTTGTGGTCTTCTAATCCATTGTAAAACACCCTCTGAATCATATTTCGTCAAAAAAAGCAAACGACAATCCATATAAGTATTAATAAAATCAGAATCTATTCTTGCCGGAAAATTAGAATCACTGTGACAGTTGGAAAACTTGCCGGCCAAATACACATTGTCGTTATTATCTTTCTGTAAAGAATGAACTATTTCATCACCCATTCCGCCAATAATCTTAGACCACCTGTAACTTCCATCACAACTATAGCTAAACAATGCATAATCTGCAGGAGAAGTTCCTGTATCAAAATTAGTTTTAGAAACATCATCAATATCAAGACCTGTATATCCAACCCTTGATAAACCATAAATATTTTTTTGACTATCGGATATCAAACTATACGTTTGTTCTTGATATATATTAGTATCTGTATATAAAGGCTCTAATGCCCCACCGCGTTTGCCCCATTGCCAGCTTTGGCTGAAGCAAAAAAAAGTGGACAGTAATGCAATCCCTATAAATCTATACCGTGTGCTTTTCATTTTTAAAAATAATAACCCATTGACTCAAAGATAGTAAAGAAAAAATAATGTTGGTATTTTCTTTCAAAAAATATAGAAAAACCATAAAAAAAGCCCAAACTAAACAGCTTGGGCTTTTTTGTTAGGTATGATTTAGAATTACTTTACAATCAAGAATTCTGAACGTCTGTTTTGAGCGTGTTGTTCTTCGGCACAATCTGCACCACAATCTACTTTAGGCTCTAACTCACCCATTCCTTTAGCAGAAATACGGCTAGCATCGATGCCTTTAGAGATAATGTACTGTGCCGTCGCTTTAGCTCTTCTGTCGGACAATCTTAAGTTGTATTTGTCGGTACCTCTGTTATCGGTATGCGACTTCGCTAAGATGACCATTTTGTCGTTGTTTTTCATCACCTGAACTAATTTGTCTAACTCAAAAGCTCCTTCTTGAGTGATGTTGCTCTTGTCGTATTCAAAATAAATAGGTTTTAAAATGATTTCCGTTTCGGTCACGATTACGTCGATAGGTTGTAACGCAGCATCCACTTTGGCTGTTGGGCCTTTGCTGGAAGTAATGGCAAATGAATTGCCTTCGTAACCGTCTTTAGAAGCTTGTACTACATAAGGACGATCGCATTCTACACGGTATTTAACTTCGCCTTTGTCATTAGACATTTCAGTAGCAATTACGTTTTTCTTGTCGTCTAAAATAGAAACGCTGGCATTGGCTAAAATAGCGCCTGTTTTAGCGTCGGTAACTACAATCATAACATCAACACCACAAATTGGGTTTACTGCGAAAATATCATCGTTTCCGCCTCTGTTAGAAGACAAGAAACCAACTTTCTTAGACTCATTGAAAGTAAAAGCAAAATCGTCTTTTTCAGTATTTACCGGTTTTCCTAAGTTAACCGCTTCTGAACCGTTAGACAAGTCGATTTGATATACATCTAAACCACCAAAACCTTGTTTTCCGCTTGAAGCGAAGTATAACGTTTTGTTGTCATCGGCAATAAAAGGAAAACTTTCGTTGCCTTCGGTATTCACTTTATTGCCTAAGTTTTGAGGTTCTCCGTAAGTACCATCTTCATTGATAGCTACTTTCCAAATGTCAACACCACCAATACTTCCCGGTCTGTTAGAAGAGAAGTATAAGGTTTTACCATCACGGCTTAGACTTGGGTTACTGTTAGAGAACGTTTTGTCGTTAAAAGGCAACTCGGTGATATCTCCCCAAGTGCTACCGGTTTTAGTAGCTTTGAACAAATAAACCTGACTGAATCGGGCATTATTCTTTTTGTCTTTTTCGAATTCTTTTTCTTTGAAACTCTCACTGGCAAAGTAAGCCGTATTACCATCAGTGCTGATAGTGATAGGACCGTCGTGCCATTTAGAATTCAATTCGGTTACCGTTGCCGCATTAGTAATCGTACCGTCGGCATTGTAATCCGCTTTGTAAATGTCTAAGAAAGGCTCATCTGTCCAACCATAATTTTTACGAGCACCGTTACGGGCACTGGCAAAGTACAAACTGTTATCGTATAAAACGGCTGCAAAGTCCGATTTATCGCTACTGATATCAGAAGCATTAACGTTGTACAATTTGGTTTTATCCAATAATCTCGGGATGTAGTTTGGATTTTCTTTGAATGCTTTAGCGCGGTTATCACTTGGAGCAGCGGCAGCAAATTTTTGCATTTGCTTGTTGGCTTCTTCGTATTTGCCGTTGGCTTTCAACATTTGAGCATAACGATAGTAGGTTTCAGCATCCTGATCACTTTCAGTGGCTTTGGCATACCATTTTACGGCTTCTGTTGAATTGAACATATTGTAGTTGGCATCGGCTAATTGCTTATAAACATAAGCATCTCCTTTACCATTTTCTACCAATTTCTGATAGGCTTTGACAGCATCCACATACTCGAATCTGGCAAATAACTTATCAGCGGCTTTGGTATCTTTATTTTGAGCCGAAAGAGAAAAACTTAGGGCCACAAAACTTAAGGTTATATATAGATTTTTCATTTTTAAGATTCTTTATAGGTTAGAAATATCTTGGTGAACGTGATACTTTTTTCGGGAAATTCAAATCAAATAACAACATCACCTCGTGAGATGCCGGAGTTACCACATTTAAGTCGGAAACAATGTGGTCGTAAGCATATCCGATTCTCAATGACGGTGTAACTGCAAAATTGACCATAGCTCCGAAAGAGTCTTCCAATCTGTAAGTTGCACCTAATTCTAACTTATCATAAAGTAAAAAATTGGTTGATAAATCTACTGAGGTAGGAGCGTTAAGCGATGATTTAATCATGGCAAAAGGCTTAAACTTCAAATTCGGATTAATATCAAACACATAACCTCCAGTTAAGAAATAGTGCAATTCCTCTGTTCCGTACTCTCTTCCGTCAAAATCTAAGTATTTCGACTTAAGCATGTTTGGCACAGAGAAAGCCACATAGTATTTATCGGTGTAATAGAACAATCCGGAACCGATGTTCAAGAAAGTCTCGTTTGGATTACCTGATCCGAATACATCATCTCCTAAATCCGGCAAGGTTGGATAAATAGTATTGAAGTCGATTTTATGCATGGTGAACCCGGCTTTTAATCCAAAAGCCAAGCGGTGTTCTCCTCCTAAATTTAATGTATAGGAGAAGTCCGCATAAAAGTTATTTTCTTCAACTGGTCCGATTTTATCTGAAATAACAGAAAGTCCTAAAC
>JBIIXM010000263.1:0-3069 GCA_044338435.1 Flavobacterium sp.
AATTTTTACCCTTAAAAAATACAGTACTACAAAATACGCTTCAAAAAACGGCTGCTGTATTGTAATTTTGATAAAAATTAAAGTATTACCCCTATTTTTTATATGTATGTTTAATTTTAAATAAATACTTTTTTAATTTTACCCTAAAATAAAAAGGGTAATATCAAAAAGTTATGAAAATTGAAAAGCGTTGGATTTTTGCTTTCTTGCTGGTTTCGGCCGTAGCCATAATCGGTTTATTTTGGCCTGAAGCAAACACCGATAACCTTAAAACCTTTAACCCTGTGAACACCATCAATTACGCTGATGTCGCCTGGTTGTTAACGGCTTCTTGCCTGGTATTATTAATGACCCCCGGCCTGTCTTTTTTCTATGGCGGTATGGTGGGCAAAAAAAATGTGATTTCCACCATGCTTAAAAGCTTCATCTGTTTGGGCGTGGTTAGCCTGCTTTGGGTCGTAGTGGCCTTTTCCATGTCGTTCGGAAGTCCCATTGGCCCAACCATCAATGGCACTCATTACGGCATTATCGGCAATCCGTTCGAGTTTGCTTTCTTTAGCCATGTGGCCATGAATCCGCACAGCAGTATGGCTTCCTCCATCCCTTTTATTTTATTTGCTTTGTTTCAAATGAAGTTTGCGGTGATTACCCCGGCCATCATTACCGGCGCACTTGCCGAGCGCATCCGTTTCATTTCCTTTTTGCTCTTTATTTGTTTGTTCACCCTTTGTATTTATGCGCCTTTATGCCACATGATTTGGCATCCCAACGGTCTTTTGGGCAGCTATTTCGGCGTAAAGGATTTTGCCGGTGGAACGGTCGTTCACATGAGTGCCGGTTTTGCGGCCTTGGCCGGTGTTTTAGTCTTGGGAAAAAGAAAAAACAGCGAACACATTCCCACCAACATCCCGTTTGTATTGTTAGGCACCGGTATGTTGTGGTTTGGTTGGTTCGGATTCAATGCGGGTTCGGCCTTAGCAGCTAATGCGACTGCGGCTATGGCTTTTGCGACCACCACCATTTGCTCCGCTTCAGCTATGTTGACTTGGGTATTTTTCGACCGAATGAACGGCCGTAAAGTGTCTGCTTTAGGCGCTTGTATCGGTGCGGTAGTAGGATTGGTAGTCATTACACCTTCTGCCGGTTATGTAAGCATTCCGCAAAGCATCTTTTTCGGATTTATCGGCGCTATCGTATCGAACAAAATGGTGTACTGGAAAAAACTAAAACAAATTGACGATACCCTAGACGTATTCGCTTGTCATGGTGTAGGCGGTATTATGGGAATGATCCTTACAGCCATTTTTGCCAAAGGAGAAAATGCGAGTTTGTTATATGGAGGCTGGAGTATTTTCGGTCACCATATGATGGCCTTAGTACTAGTCTCTGTAGTTACTTTTGGCGGCGCCTATTTGTTGTTCAAAATTACCAATGCCCTAATTCCAATCCGAGTGTCTGAAGAGTCGGAAAATATGGGACTAGACTTGTCGCAGCACGGGGAAAAGTTTTAATGACCAGAAGCCCTTCGACAAGCTCAGGGTGACATTGTGCATTTATATTGTTTTTAGTGTTTACTAAGCTTGCTTCATTCAACAAAAGCCAATTGGTTATACTATTGTCTCCCTGAGCCTGTCGAAGGGCATTTTTTTACTCCTCCAACAACAAATTCGCCAACGCATTATCGCGCCCGTAAATGTCTTTGTGGAAATTCACCAAGCCGTCATCGTCAACCCAAGCGGTAAAGTAACCTATGTACACCGGAATTTTATTTTTTAAGGTGTACCATTTTTCTTTGCCACTTTTCATAGCTGCGTCTATTTTTTCGGGATTCCAATTCGGATCATCTTGCAAAATCAATTGGGCCAATTCCTTTGGTTTTTGTACTCGAATACAACCATGACTAAAGGCTCTTTTTTCCTGACTGAACAAATTCTTAGCCGGTGTGTCGTGCAAATAAATATTATTGGAATTGGGAAATAAAAACTTCACCAAACCCAACGAATTATTCGGTCCGGGTTTCTGACGGATATTACTCCCGTTCCATTCCATATTGTGTTTGGCTAAATAATCCTTGTTCTTCTTGATGGCCGGAAGTATCTCTTTGTCGCGGATGCTTTTAGGCACATTCCAATACGGACTAAATACCACATAACTCATCATCCCGCTGAAAATTACGGTTTCGTTAAGCGCCGTTCCAACTACTACATTGGAGACCAAAGCGGCTTTCCCGTCTTTAAAATAAGTCAGACGATAAGACGGAATATTCACCACGATAAATGCCTTTGCCTTAGTCAAATCGGTCGATATCCAACGGCAGCGTTCCATGTTCACCATAATGGTTTTGATGCGATCGCTGATGGGCACATTCATTTCCGAAATATGCTTCGGTAAAATGGTTTTATCTTCCGAAAAACCATTGCGCTTTTTGTACTTCAAAATGGCTTCTTGTAACGATTCGTCATAAACAGCACTTTTAGAATCTACTGCAATATCGTTGGTTAAAAACAATCTTTTTCTGATTTGAACCACCAAATCCGAACTGTCTCCGGGCTTCAATTTCTTGAAGTCGGCTGGCGCGACTATGGTTTCCCAACCGCCGTTTTTTTCGATTGTTCTGTAGCGTTGTAAAACGTCTTTCAGCTTGTAATATTGCCCTATTAACTTGGCATTGTTGTCTATCAGTTTGGGATCTATCAAGAGCGAATCAAGGTACTGCCCGTAAGACAATTTCTTTCGCGGCAAATACCAGCCTAACTCTTCCACTTTGGCGCTGTCTATTCCTTGCAACACTTTATTGGTGTAATAAAAATAGTAGTTGGTCAGAAACAATTCAACCTCAACATTGGGTTTGGTGTTGGTTTTGGGAAATATCCCATCTAAAATTTCCTTGTATGGTACTTTCGCCTGAACGCCTTCTTCAACCAAATTATTCATTTTGTTATAGATGACTTCTGCCGTTTCTTTGCGCCCTTTTTTGTCGTACCAGAGATAGGTGAATTGGTTTTTACGGTACAAATCAACCGCTTGCTTTTGGTACAAAACCAGCTTCGGGTACTTAGCGTAAAAAGC
>JBIIXM010000264.1:0-3042 GCA_044338435.1 Flavobacterium sp.
GCTCGAACTTAGCAAAACTCAACGCACTCATGGCATTAGCGGACGGAAATTTGTGTTCCGATAAAAACACAAAGTTCGGCTTAGTTAGCACTGTTTGACATTTCTCTTGACAATCGCCTACGATATAAATAGTTTCAGATACGTCTGAATAACTCTCTTCGGATAAAATTTCGGCTTGTACAGCTTTGATTTTTTGGTGATTTTGATCGAACACAGCACTGTAAACTTCCATTCTACGAGCGTCTATCATCGGAATAATCCAACCGTCATTTTGCGTTACTGCTACTGCCAAAACCGCCAAAGTATCCACCGAAATCAACGGAATGCCCAACGCATAACACAAGCCTTTGGCGGTAGAAACCCCAATGCGCAAACCCGTGTAAGAACCCGGTCCTTTGCTCACGGCAACGGCAGTTAAGTCTTTTATATTAAGCCGGCTTTCTTTGATAATTTCTTCGATAAAAACATGTAGTTTTTCAGCATGAGAATAGCCTTCTTCGGCAATCTCCTTGCATAAAATGGTTTCACCGTTTAGAGCCAAAGACACCGAACAGTTTTTGGTAGCCGTTTCGATGTTCAGTATATAGTTCAAAGTCAAGTCGGTTATTTTTTAGGTTTTTCCGGTGCTTTCTTAGCGATTACTTTATCTCCGGATTTCAAATCCTTGGTTACCGTGGTGTACGGACCAATAATAACCACATCTCCTTTTTTCAAGCCCGAAACCACTTCGATATTGGTATCGTCTTGTATGCCGGTTTTAATGACTCTGAGTTTGGCTTTGTCACCTTGTTTCACAAAAACACATTCGAATTTCTTGTCGTTTTTGGCCATCACTTTCTTGTCGTCGCCTTCCTCTTTCATCTCGGTTTTCGGAGTAGCGGTAGTATCGTTTTTAACCATTACAGCACTAATTGGCACGCCAACTACTTTCGCTTTTCTGGTGGTAATAATGTCGACTGTAGCGGTCATCCCCGGACGGAACGGAGAAAAATTCGCCGGTTTTCCTTCTAATAAATCTTGGTAAGATTCTTTAAGAATTCTCACTTTCACTTTAAAGTTGGTCACCTGATCAGCGGAAGTGTTAGAACTCGCCGAGTTAGAGATGCTGGTTACTATCCCTTTAAACTCTTTTTTCAAATAAGCATCTACTTGAATATTGGTGCTATCACCTATGCTTACTTTTACAATATCATTTTCATTCACATCAACCTCTACCTCCATATTGTCTAAATTGGCAACGCGCAGTATTTCGGTCCCGGTCATTTGTTGGGTTCCTAACACTCGCTCTCCCAATTCAACGCCTAATGACGAAATAGTTCCGTCGGCCGGAGCATAAATAGTAGTTCTTCCTAAGTTGTCTTTGGCTTCTTTAACAGTGGCATTGGCGCTTTGTACGTTGTAATAAGCCGACTCTTTGTTGGCTTTTGCTACTTCAAACGAAGCCACGGCTTTGTCCCAATCCGAACGAGAAATAATCCCTTTGTCGTACAACAATTTGCTGCGGTCATAACTGGCTTTAGCTTCTTTAAAAGAGGCATCAGCTTGGCTCAATCCGGCTTTGGTTCCGGATAAATTGGAAATGGTTCTGTTGTAACCTGAAGTATACAAATCCGGGTTGATTCGCACCAACAATTGGCCTTTTTTTACCACTTGTCCTTCTTTAACCGGCAAATCGATGATTTCTCCTGATACTTCTGAGGAAATTTTCACTTCAATTTCCGGTTGGATCTTTCCGGTAGCGGAAACGGTTTCGACGATCGTAATCTCATCCGCTTGGGCAGTTTCAATTTCGATGCCTTCGTCTTTTTTTCCGATGACACCATTTTTGGCTAAGACTAACAATACCGCAATTAAAACAATTGCGATTCCTGAGATCCAGTATATTTTACTTTTTGACATGATTTATTGTTTTTGAATGATTGGGATTCCAAAATATAATTCTACTACTTTCGTTTTGAAGATGTAATCGTACTTGGCACGGATTACATCGGATTGGGCATTTAAATATAAAGTTTGGGCTTGGTTAAAATCGAAAGTGTTGATTAACCCTACCGCATATCTTTCCTTGGCATAATTGAAGGCTTCTCGTCTGGCTTCCATAGTAGTGATTGAAGCTTCGTAAGTATTCAACGCTCCTTTGGTATCAGTGATGGCTTTATACACATTGGTTTCTAAATCCAATTTAGCTTGATCGAAAGCATTTTTAGACTTTTCGAAAGCTACTTTAGAGCGCTCCACCGAATTCTTAGCTGAGAAGCCATTAAATATAGGGATATTCAATTGCAATCCGAAATTGTGTCCTTTATTGTCACTAAACTGATCAAACACCGGTGCCGCTTTTCGGAACAACGGAATAAAATTAGGCTGAACCACATTTTGTCCTGTGCCTTCTACTTGTCCGATAATGGTAGTCGGGTTAGCGCCATCTAGAACTGCTCCTGAAATCCTATCTGAATATCCTGCTCTGGTACTAAAACTATAAAAACCCGTTACGCTCGGTTGCAAAGCACCTTTAGCAATTTTAATATCGCGTGCTGCCAAATCGAGATTGGCTTGTGCTATTTTAATTTCAACTCTTACTTCATTGGCTTTAGCTACTATAGCTTCCGGTGTTTGTAACATCACTGAACTGGCGGTAGGCTCGATATCAACATCAGCTACATCAAAATTTTGCAAATCTTCGATGCGAAGTAATTGTGCCAAGCTCAAACGAGAAAGCAACAAAGCATTTTCTGCAGCGATAACACGTTGTTTATCCGAAGCTACTGTAGCTTTCATATCGAGCAAATCACCTCTTGGCACTACGCCCGCGTCCACCAATTCTTGGGTGCGCAGCATTTGCTTTTCGTCGTTGGCCAATTGGTTTTGTTGTACTTTTAGATTTTCACGGTTGAAAAGAATGTCCAAATACGAATTGGCTACAAACAACGAAATATCGTCCTGCATTTTGGTCAGTTGGTATTGGGCAGCCACTTGCATCAACTTAGCTCGACGCAAACGGTTTTGGTTTTGCAAACCATTATAAATATCCACACTCGAATT
>JBIIXM010000266.1:0-3040 GCA_044338435.1 Flavobacterium sp.
TTTTATCGATGTTGTGTCCATCATTAAACTTTGTGATTTCTGATTGACGGTTTTCTATGTATTTGGCAATTAACTGAATTCGTTTCATTTCAGCCAATTCGCTTTCCTTTAAAAAACGGATACTTTGTGCCTTAATCAGGATGTGTCGTTTAATGCGTCTTCCTTTGGAATCTAACATACCGCGCCAGTTGCGGAATGAGTCGGAGATCAAGCTGTAAGTTGGAATTGTAGTTGTTGTATTGTCAAAATTGCGCACTTTAACGGTAGCCAAATTAATTTCAATCACATCTCCGTCGGCACCAAATTTGTCAAATGTAATCCAATCGCCAATCCGTACCATATCGTTCAAAGACACTTGAACACTGGCCACAAATCCCAAAATAGTATCTCTGAAAATTAAGATAATAATAGCCGAAACAGCTCCAAAAGTTCCCAACATTGCATTGGTACTGATGTCGAATATTTTAGAAACAATGATTATAAATCCGAATATCCACAACACTATCATTATAACCTGAATGTAGCTGTCGATAGGTTTGTCGCTAAAAGACGGATTGGTTTTTAAATGATCTCGGAACGCATGCAAGATGGTTTTGATAATCCACAACCCCAAAAGCACAATGTAAATGGCAATCATCTTCCCGAAAACACCTTCCCAATACACAAAGTTTTCCAAGATAATAGGTACCGATTTGTAAACAAAAAGTAACGGAATAAGGTGCGAAATATACTTAGCGGTTTTGTTGGATACCAATAAATCGTCAAAGCGGGTTTTGGTTCTTCGGGCTGTAACAATCAAGGCGCGGACCAAAATGTATCGGAATACGGTAAAAATAAAATAGGCTAAAATAGTCAGCAGGATGATGTTAATGACCAAGCTGGCATAAGCCGACAAGGTTTCGCCAAAGTCCCATTTTTGGAACATTGGATAACTCCAACCGAATATTTTTTCGACAACTTTATGCATTCGTCACATATTTTTTTTCTACATAAAAGGTTGCAAACGGCAATAGGGAAGCCAATTGAACTATGATAAAATCTTTCCATTTCCATTGTTGGTCTTCGCGTATGAGTATAGCCAACAACACATAACCCATAAATAATAATCCGTGAGCCATGCCAACCGGAAACAATAAGGCTTTGTACAAACCTAAATCGTTTGGCTTGATAACCAGCATGTTAAAAAATAGAACCAAATAGGAAATGCCTTCTGCAACGGCAACGAATTTGAATAATCTTGTCATAAGTAACAGCAATTTTCCACAAAATTAAGCAATAACAATTTAAACCACCCAAAAAGAGGTTACATTTGTTTTTTATCCCAAAGATGAGCAAAAGAGATTTAAAAAAATACCTGTCCGAATTATCAAAAGAACAATTAGAAGATCAGCTGATAGCGCTTTATGACAAGTTTAGCGATGTTAAAGTGTATTACGATTTTGCATTCCATCCCAATGAAGACAAACTGATACGAGAAGCCAAATTCAAAATCTCCAACGAATATTTTCCCGTTAGAGGCAAAAAGCCGAAAATGCGCCGTTCGGTAGCTCAAAAATTCATCAAACACTTCAGAACGTTAGGCGTAGATGTTTTTTTAGTGGCCGATTTGATGTTATATAATCTTGAAATTGCCCAAACGCTATCGGCAGAAAAACCCATCAAACAGGAAGTGTTTTATAAAAGCATGCTTACGTCTTTCCAACAAGCTGTTGCGTTTCTGATTGAACACGGTATTTTAAGCGATTTTTACGATAGAGTAGAGGCTGTTAAAGAAGAAACTGTGACTCAAAATTGGTTCAATCAATATGATTTTACGGCAGTTACAGAAAGACTCGAATATTAAATTTTAGTTATTTACCGTAATTCATGATGCGATAACTCTTTTTTAGCTGTACTTTTGCAAAATTGTTCAAAATGCTATGTCTCAAAAAAAATTAAAGGTAGAAATTGAAGAAAAAAAGGAGCTTTACGACTACCAAAAGGGAGATATTGACAAAATTTTTGAACGTTTGGATAACGCGCCTAACGATTACCATTTGTTGTACCAATTGCCAACCGGCGGCGGAAAGACGGTAATTTTCTCCGAAATTGTACGACGCTATTTGTCCAAACACAACAAAAAAGTTGTAGTACTGACGCATCGAATTGAGCTTTGTAAACAAACCTCTAAAATGCTCAAAGGCTTCGATGTCAAAAACAAAATCATCAACAGTAATATAAAAGAACTACCGGATCAAGACGAGTATTCTTGTTTTGTGGCGATGGTGGAAACGCTCAAAAATCGCTTAAACGATGAAAAGTTGATGATTGATAACGTAGGCTTAGTAATTATCGATGAAGCGCATTACAATTCCTTCCGAAAATTATTCAGTCAGTTTAAAAATTCTTTTATTTTAGGTGTTACCGCAACGCCATTGAGCTCGAATATCAAGTTACCGATGCATCAAAATTACAACGAATTGATAGTGGGCGACACCATACAATCGTTAATAGGTAATGGATTTTTGGCCCGAGCTACCACGTACAGTTATGATGTAGGATTGACATCACTTAAAGTCGGAATTAACGGCGATTACACCGTAAAATCGTCTGATGATTTGTACATGAATATGGTCATGCAGGAAAAATTGTTGCATGCTTACACTGAAAAATCTTTGGGTAAAAAGACTTTGATTTTTAATAATGGTATCAATACTTCTTTATATGTTTATGATACTTTCAAAGAAGCCGGATTTCCCATTAAACATCTGGATAATACAACGTCAGCCGAAGACCGCAAAGATATTTTGCAATGGTTCAAGAAAACACCAGATGCGATTTTGACATCTGTGGGTATTTTAACCACGGGATTTGACGAACCGACCGTTGAAAGTATTATATTAAATCGTGCTACCAAATCATTAACGCTATATTTTCAAATGATTGGTCGTGGCTCGCGTAAGTTGCCGCATAAAGATGATTTTACTGTAATCGACTTAGGTAATAATGCATTACGATTCGGTTTGTGGAATGATCCGGTCGATTGGCAGCACATTTTCAA
>JBIIXM010000265.1:0-3040 GCA_044338435.1 Flavobacterium sp.
AAGCCGGTACCGCACAAAAGCTGGTGTTGAATATGATTTCTACCGCTACTATGATTCAACTTGGCCGTGTTAAAGGCAATAAAATGGTCGATATGCAACTCAGCAATGTTAAGCTAGTTGACCGTGGTGTGCGGATGATTATGAGTGAAATTCCCGTTAGTTATGAAGAAGCTTCGGCTTTGTTAAAAGAACACGGTAGCGTTCGAAAAGCGGTAACATTATACCAAAAATAAAATGAAGAAAGCGATTCAAATGGTTGTATTGCTGTTGCTGGTTTCCGGTCTAGGCTATTATGCCTATAGAAATACCGAAAGAGCTTCTGTAATCACATATGAATCAAACAGAGACGCTGCTGAATATCCGAAAACATTAGAAAGTATCCAACTAATCAGAAAAGCATTGCACGGGAAAAGTCAAGCTGAAATCGCCAAAACCTTTACCCATCAACTTACTGAAAACATCTTTCCTTATTGGTACGGAACCAACTGGGATTTCAACGGAACAACTCAAAAACCAAATGAAGGTAGTATTGCTTGCGGTTATTTTGTGACTACTACTTTAAGAGATTTGGGAGTGAATATAAACCGTGTTAAATTAGCACAATGTGCTTCGGAACAAATGATTAAGAGTTTGGTTTCTGAAGCTAATATTGAAAGGTTTTCAAATAAAAGCATACAAGAATTTGAACAGGCTTTAAAAACAAAAGGAAATGGCCTTTACGTGGTTGGATTAGATAATCACACCGGATTTTTACATATAGCTGACGAAGGTAATTTTTTTATTCATTCCAGTGGTGCACGACCGTTCAAAGTGGTTAAAGAAAAATTTTCAGAATCAGCCTTGTTGATCAAATCAAAATACCGAGTGGTTGGCAAGTTGTCGGCTGACAGGGAATTATTAAACAATTGGATTAAAATATAAAAACAACTCAAAATGAAGAAATTACTAACGCTAAGTTTTTTGTTAACAGTACTTCTCACCCATTCACAAACCATGACCTTGGAAGGCAGTCGATACTACCTTGAAGGCAAACGATTGGAAACCCGTGAAGCAAGGCAGTTACTAAATACCAACTACGAATCCGCTTCGCTATACAAACAGGCTAAATCCAAAGAAGCTGTAGGCGGCTTTTTATTGGGTTTTGGTATCGGTTTAACAGTTGGTGATTTGGCTGTAGGATTGTTTTCTGATGCAAAATATCCGGGAACAATGACTTATGTTGGTGTTGGATCTTTGGTAGCCTCTATTCCGGTACTTTCAGGCAGAAAAAAATTATATGAAAAGGCAGCCGATATTTATAATAAGGAACACAAAAATGGCAAATTGGGTGCGGCACAACCATCGTTAGAACTCAACTTAATCAGCAACCGAGCCGGTATGGGCTTGCAACTTAAATTTTAAGGCTATGGCTATCAACAAAACCTTACTCGATAAAGGCATCAAAAACTTACTCTATGCTTTGCCACTCATGTTTCTTGGTCCAAGTGTGGTGTATAATGCTTTTATCAACAAACAAAATGTTTGGCATTGGTTAGTGTTGGCTGTTGGTATAGTACTTTGCGGTTTGGCAGTTTACTTTATGTTCAAAGGTGTTAAGGCCATAACCGACGCTTTGTTTGAAGACAAACCTTAACTGTTATTGTCTCATTTATAATCTAACCAATCATTACTTGTATTTATATCTTTAGAGAATGAAAAAAATATCACTACTCCTACTCACTTTATGCATAACATCTTGCTCTAAAAAGGAGCGCAAATGCACCGATTTCAAAACAGGGACTTTCGAGTTTGTACAAGAAATTAACGGCAAAAAATTCACTTCTACCTTTACCCGTACCGAAACACTTCAAATTGAAATATTTAATGGTAAGACCGATACAGCCTCGGTACGCTGGGTAAACGATTGTGAGTTTGTATTGCAAAAGCTACATCCTAAAACGATGAACGAACGCAAAGCCATCAGCATGATCATCTTATCAACGGAAGGCAACAGTTATACTTTTGACTATTCTTTTGTGGGCGATGCTAAAAAGCAACGCGGTACTGTAACTAAAATCAAATAATCCCGTACAACCGATAAAAATTTAACTTATAAACCATGGAAGTATTTTTAAATCCCGATGCTTGGATAGCGCTTTTAACCTTAACCTTTTTGGAAATTGTATTAGGTATTGATAATATTATTTTTATCTCAATCGTAACCGGTAAATTACCATTGGAAAACCGAAAAAAAGCCACACAAATTGGTTTATTCTTAGCTATGTTTATGCGTATAGGTTTATTGTTTGGCATTACCTTGTTAATTGCTATGAAAGAACCTTTTTTCAGTGTTGATTGGGGTTGGTTTAGTGCCGATTTTACCGGACAAGCTTTGATTTTATTATTAGGTGGAATCTTCCTGATTTATAAAAGCACCAAAGAAATCCACGAAAAAGTAGATTACAAAGGCGAAGAAGAAAAAGACTTAAAAACTTCGGCTGCTAAATCTTTCGGAAGTGTGATTGTACAAATTCTATTAATCGATTTAATTTTCTCTATCGATAGTATTTTAACCGCCGTGGGAATGACCAATGGTGTGACCGGTGCTTTATACATTATGATTGCAGCGGTCATAATTTCTGTAGGCGTGATGATGTTGTTTGCGGTACCGGTGGGTAACTTTGTTAACGCCAACCCTTCTATACAAGTTTTAGGTTTGGCTTTTTTAATCCTAATCGGATTTATGTTGATTACCGAAAGTATGCACTTATCAGAAGCGCAATTGGCCGGACAGCATGTAGGCGTGGTGCCTAAAGGCTACTTATACTTTGCCATAGCGTTCTCCTTAGCGGTAGAATTCATCAATATGAAAATGCGAAAAAAGAAGTCATAATCTGGAGCGATTCGTTTGGGATGTATCTTTAAACGCCATTTCTGCTGTACGCTACAATAAAAAAGTCCCGAAACATCGGGACTTTTTTATTTTCACTGCCATCAGGGCTAATGAGTTATTGTATTGCCTGTTGGGCTACTCCAAACTCAATGTTATTTGTCCGTCATC
>JBIIXM010000014.1:0-12354 GCA_044338435.1 Flavobacterium sp.
CTTGGTATCCGCAACTGCACTCGTTTGCTGTTGGTTTAGAAGGCTCACCCGATTTGGCGGCAGCGCGTAAAGTCGCCGATCATTTAGGAACGATTCACCACGAAATCAAATTCACCATACAAGAAGGTTTAGATGCTGTTCGCGATGTGATTTACAATATAGAAACCTACGATGTTACTACCATTCGCGCTTCTACGCCTATGTATTTAATGGCCAGAGTCATCAAATCGATGGGTATCAAAATGGTGCTTTCCGGCGAAGGCTCGGACGAATTGTTTGGCGGTTATTTGTATTTTCACAAAGCGCCGAATGCTAAAGAATTTCACGAAGAAACCGTTCGGAAATTGAGCAAACTCCACATGTACGATTGTTTGCGCGCCAACAAAAGTTTGGCTGCCTGGGGCATCGAAGGTCGAGTACCGTTTTTAGACAAAGAGTTCATGGATGTGGCGATGCGAATCAACCCACAAGATAAAATGATCAATGGCGAGCGTATGGAAAAATGGGTGTTGCGCAAAGCTTTTGAAGATATGTTACCCGAAAGTGTGGCTTGGCGCCAAAAAGAGCAATTCAGTGACGGCGTAGGCTACAGTTGGATTGATACTTTGAAGGCTATGGTCGCTCAGGAAATCACCGATGAGCAATTAGCCAACGCCAAATACAAGTTTCCGATACAAACCCCAACGTCGAAAGAAGAGTATTATTACCGTTCCATTTTCCACGAACATTTTCCAAGCGATACAGCGGCTTTAAGCGTACCACAGGAAGCCAGTGTCGCTTGCAGTACGAAAGTCGCTTTAGAGTGGGATGAAGCCTTTAAAAACTTAAATGATCCATCGGGTAGAGCTGTGGCTAATGTTCACGAAGAAGCCTACGTAAAAGCATAAAATGCCTTTTCGCTTAGTGTCGAAAAGCATTATTACAGTAAAGTCGAGTTCTCAAACTTGATTGAATTGAAGTTTAGTTTGTTTGTTTAAAAACGCCTGTCATTTTTGGCAGGCGTTTTTTGTTGAAATCCGACCAAAAATGTTAATAACTTAAAGCTTTTAACCCCTTTTTTCAATAGGAAATCCTATGCGTTTTTATATATTTGCGTGTTAGACAAAAAATACATTTTTTACGATAAAATTATATGAGCGACGAGATTAAAAAGAACAATTATTCAGCCGATAGTATTCAGGCGTTAGAAGGAATGGAGCACGTAAGAATGCGTCCTTCCATGTACATTGGAGATACCGGAGTTAGAGGTTTGCACCACTTGGTTTATGAGGTGGTTGACAACTCTATCGATGAGGCGTTGGCTGGACATTGTGATACCATCAGTGTAATAATCAATGAAGACAATTCTATTACCGTTGAAGATAATGGACGTGGAATTCCGGTAGACCTGCATAAAAAAGAAGGCGTTTCGGCTTTAGAGGTGGTAATGACCAAAATCGGAGCCGGAGGTAAATTCGACAAAGATTCGTATAAAGTTTCCGGAGGTTTGCACGGGGTTGGAGTATCGTGTGTGAATGCACTATCCGATCATTTGCGCGCTACAGTGCACCGCGATGGTAAAATTTACGAGCAAGAGTACGAGAGAGGAAAGGCAATGTATCCGGTAAAACAAATCGGAGAAACTTCCAAAAGAGGAACCGTTGTAACCTTCAAACCGGATGGTAGCATTTTTACCCAAACCTTAGAATATTCTTATGATACTTTAGCGGCGCGTATGCGTGAGTTGTCTTTTTTGAACAAAGGCATCACCATTACTTTAACCGATAAACGATTTACCAAAGAAAACGGGGAGTATGAAGGCGAAGTTTTTCACTCTAAAGAAGGATTGAAAGAATTTGTTAAGTTTTTAGACGGAAACAGAATTCCGATCATCGGTCACGTGATTTCGATGGAAAATGACAAAGGTGAAATTCCGGTAGAAGTGGCCTTAATTTACAACGAAAGCTACTCGGAAAACATTTTTTCTTATGTCAACAATATCAACACCCACGAAGGAGGTACGCATTTGCAAGGGTTCCGTATGGGATTGACGCGTACGTTGAAAAAATATGCCGATGCTTCCGGTTTGTTGGAAAAATTGAAGTTCGAAATTTCCGGAGATGATTTCCGTGAAGGATTAACCGCGATCATTTCGGTAAAAGTGGCAGAACCTCAGTTTGAGGGACAAACCAAAACCAAATTGGGTAACAGAGAAGTAGTATCTCCGGTTTCTCAAGCGGTGGCCGAAATGTTGGAGAACTATTTGGAAGAAAATCCGAATGACGCCAAAATAATTGTACAAAAAGTAATTTTAGCCGCTCAGGCACGTCACGCGGCTAAAAAAGCGCGTGAAATGGTACAACGCAAAACCGTTTTAGGCGGAGGCGGATTGCCGGGTAAATTATCGGATTGTTCTGAACAAGATCCGGCCAGATGTGAAATTTTCTTCGTCGAGGGAGATTCCGCGGGCGGAACGGCAAAACAAGGACGCGACCGTAATTTCCAAGCCATCATGCCATTGCGTGGTAAGATTTTGAACGTGGAAAAAGCGATGCACCACAAAGTGTTTGAAAACGAAGAGATTCGCAATATTTTCACCGCTTTAGGGGTAACTATCGGAACTGAGGAAGACAGCAAAGCGTTGAATATAGAGAAATTAAGATACCACAAAGTAGTCATCATGTGTGATGCCGACGTTGACGGTAGTCACATTGCTACGCTAATCTTAACTTTCTTCTTCCGTTTTATGCGCGAGTTGATTGAAAACGGTCACGTTTACATTGCTACACCGCCGTTGTATTTGGTGAAAAAAGGAAACAAAAAAGAATACGCTTGGAACGATGACCAACGTGATATAGCCAACGAAAAAATGGGCGGAAGCGCTACCATTCAACGTTATAAAGGTTTGGGTGAGATGAACGCAGAACAGTTGTGGGAAACTACCATGAATCCGGAGTTCAGAACTTTGCGTCAGGTTACGATTGACAGTTTGGCGGAAGCCGACCGAATCTTCTCGATGTTGATGGGTGATGAGGTACCGCCACGTAGAGAGTTTATCGAGAAAAACGCAGTTTATGCTAAAATCGATGCGTAACTAGCCCCGATTGAAGTGGAAATCCTTTTTGTTTTGTAACCCTGAGCGCAGTCGAAGGGCTTTTTACAAAACAAAAAGATTGCAACGTAAAGCGGGATTAGCTTCTAAAAAAAAATAAAAGAAACAACAAAATTATATACAAAAATGAAAGTTACTATTGTAGGAGCAGGAAACGTAGGTGCTACTTGTGCCGATGCGATTGCTTACAGAAGAATTGCCAGCGAAATTGTGTTGGTGGATATCAGAGAAGGTTTTGCTGAAGGGAAAGCGTTAGACATTACGCAAACCCAAACCACTTTAGGGTTCAATACCAAAGTAGTAGGAAGTACTAATGATTATGCTAAAACTGCCGGAAGTGATGTGGTAGTGATTACTTCAGGAGTGCCGAGAAAACCGGGTATGACTCGTGAAGAATTAATTGGCATCAACGCCGGAATTGTTAAAGGTGTGGCTGAAAACTTATTACAACATTCGCCTAACGCGATTTTTGTGATTGTGTCTAATCCAATGGATACGATGACGTATTTGGCTTTCAAATCATTAGGATTGCCTAAAAACAGAATTATCGGAATGGGTGGAACGTTAGACAGTTCTCGTTTCAAAACCTATTTGTCTTTGGCTTTAGACAAGCCGGCTAACGATATTCAAGGAATGGTGATTGGTGGTCACGGTGATACTACTATGATTCCGTTAACCCGTTTGGCTTCTTACAACGGTGTGCCGGTTTCTCAGTTTTTATCGGAAGAAGCTTTGGCTAAAGTGGCAGCTGATACTATGGTAGGTGGTGCTACTTTAACAGGTTTGTTAGGTACTTCTGCTTGGTATGCGCCGGGCGCTTCTGTATCGTATTTGGTAGATGCTATTTTGAACGACCAAAAGAAAATGATTCCTTGTTCAGTGTTTTTAGAAGGGGAGTACGGTCAGAGTGATATCTGCATCGGAGTGCCTTGTATTATCGGTAAAAACGGTGTGGAGCAAATTGTAGACATTCAGTTAAATGAAGCTGAAAAAGCCTTGTTTGCGAAGAGTGCCGATGCGGTTCGCAACATGAACAACGATTTAAAATCGCATTTAGCATAATATATTAAGGTAAGATAAAAAAAGACT
This sequence comes from Flavobacterium sp., assembly GCA_044338435.1. Lineage (GTDB taxonomy): Bacteria > Bacteroidota > Bacteroidia > Flavobacteriales > Flavobacteriaceae > Flavobacterium. The sequence goes on from JBIIXM010000014.1 coordinate 4,181, forward strand.
GCAATCTTTGCAGTCTTTTTTTTGATATTAATCGAGAAAATATTGGTTAATCTTATCTATAATTATATATTTGCACGTTTCATAAAAAACGGGATGATTGTAAATACAAGGCTTTCTTTGGTAAAGTTTTGAATTTCAGTTGTTTTAATTTTTGTGAGGGCAAGAGAAAACAAAGAATTAATTAATTTTTAGTAATAATGCAGAATAAAGGACTAGTTAAGTTTTTCGCAATTTTATTTGCATTGGTAAGTATTTACCAATTATCGTTCACTTTTGTGGCCAATAAAGTAAAAAGTGACGCCAAAACATTTGCGGGAGGAAATCCTGAGAAAGAAATCAAATACCTTGACTCGATAGGCAAGGAAAAAGTGTTTCTGGATTTCTTTACTTACAATGATGTAAAAGACAAACAAATTAATAAAGGTTTGGATCTTGAAGGAGGAATTAACGTAATTCTTCAAATCTCTGTAAAAGATGTTTTGAAGCAATTATCTAACAATTCTAAAAATCCGGTTTTCAACAAAGCTTTGGAAGATGCTACGGCTAACCAAAAAGGAAATCAGTCTTATTTGGATGCTTTCTTCGAAGCTTTCGATGCGAACAAAGGAACAACCAAATTGGCTTCGCCTGATATTTTTGCCAACAGAAATTTTGACGATCAAGAGTTGAACTTCAATTCAACTGACGAGCAAGTTAAAAAAGTTTTGCGTAGAAAAGTTGACGAGTCAGTAGAATCGGCTTTTGGTGTATTGAGAAGTCGTATCGATAAATTCGGGGTAACCCAACCCAACATTGCTAAATTAGGTCAAACCGGAAGAATCTTAATCGAGTTACCGGGTGCTAAAGATGTTGACCGTATCAAAAAATTAGTTTCCAGTAAAGCTGAATTAGAGTTTTGGGAAACTTTCAAAGCGGAAGAATTAGGCGGGTTTTTACAACAAGCCAACGAAGCTTTAAAGGCTACTGTAAAAACTACTGAAAAAACCGAAGCTGTAAAAGCGGAGGATTCATTGACAAAATTATTGACAGACAAAAGCAGTGATTCTGCTGCTGCTAAAAAAGGAAACAATCCGTTATTCGACAAATTCGTATCTATCGGTGGTGGTCCAATCTTAGCGATTGTTAACACTAAAGATACTGCTGCAGTAAGCGGTTATTTAAAAAGACCTGAAATTCGTTCTATGTTGCCTGGTGACAAACGTTTTGCTAAATTCGTTTGGGGTAAACCAACCTCAGTAACTGACGAAAAAACTAAAAAAGAAACCGAAACGGTTGAATTGTATGCTTTGAAAGGCAACAAAGATGATGCTGCTCCATTAAGCGGTGGTGTTATTGTTGACGCCAGAGATACTTTTGACCAAATGGGTAAACCGGCTGTTTCTATGCAAATGAACGGCGCCGGTTCTAAAGAATGGGAAAAATTGACCGGTAACGCTTACACTCAAAAAAGCGCTATCGCTATCGCATTAGATAATGTAGTATACTCTGCACCGGGTGTTACTTCCGGACCAATTGCCGGAGGAAGATCTGAAATTACAGGAAGTTTTAACGTAGCGGAGACCAAAGACTTAGCGAACGTATTAAGAGCAGGTAAATTACCGGCTACTGCGGAAATCATCCAATCAGAAATCGTAGGACCATCTTTAGGACAAAAAGCTATTGATGCGGGTATGACTTCATCAATTGTTGGTTTCTTGTTAGTATGTTTATGGATGGTATTCTACTATGGAAGAGCAGGTTGGTATGCTAACGTTGCTTTGTTAGTCAACTTATTGTTCTTGTTTGGTATCTTAGCCAGTTTAGGCGCGGTATTGACTTTACCGGGTATTGCGGGTATCGTATTAACTTTAGGTACAGCCGTGGATGCGAACATTATTATCTATGAAAGAGCCAAAGAAGAATTACGCGACGGAAAATCATTATCGGATGCGGTAAAAGCTTCTTACGGTTGGAAAGGGGCTATGCGTTCCATTATTGATGCAAACGTAACACACGTGTTAACAGGAGCTATCTTGTTCATTTTCGGAACAGGACCAATCCAAGGTTTTGCTACTACCTTGTTAATCGGTATTTTCACTTCATTGTTCACTTCTATCTTTATCGCCAGAATGTTTATTGATAAAGACATTGCTAACAACAGAAGTTTGATGTTCTCTACTAATTTAACTAAAGACTGGTTTACCGGTTTCCACTTCGATTTTATCGGAATTAAGAAAATCTCTTATGTATTCTCTACTTTAGTAGTAGTCGTAAGTTGTGTTTCGTTCTATTTCAACGGATTGGATGAAGGTGTAGATTTCGTTGGAGGAAGAACTTTCCAAGTGAAATTTGAAAAACCGGTTGAAGCTACTCAGGTTTCTGAGGAATTGACAGCCGCTTTCGGTGTAACTGTTGAAGCTAAAGTTTTCGGAGAAGACGATCAGTTAAAAGTAACTACCAAATACAAAATCAAAGAAGATGGTGTTGAAGTAGATAAAGAAGTAAACGAATTGTTATTCAATGCTTTGAAAAAATACTACAATGCAGATTTGACATACGAAAAATTCATCAATACTTACGAAGGAAAACAATTCGGAGTTTTACAAGCGTCTAAAGTTGGTGCTGCTATTTCTGCCGATATTAAGACTAACTCTTTCTGGGCAGTTATCGGAGCGATGTTAGTAGTTGGATTATACTTGGTGATTTCATTCCGCAAGTGGCAATACTCTTTAGGAGCTATTGCAGCAGTACTACACGATGTTATCTTCGTATTAGGATTGTATTCATTATTGTACAAATACATGCCATTCCACATGGAAATGGACCAACACTTTATCGCCGCTATCTTAACGGTAATCGGTTACTCTATGAACGATACTGTAATTGTATTCGACAGGGTACGTGAGTTCTTGGCCGGTAACATTAAAGGTTCGTTCAAAGATGTGGTAAATGCGTCTATCAATACTACACTTTCCAGAACCATCAACACTTCATTAACGATGATTTTGGTATTGTTAATTATGTTCATCTTTGGTGGTGAATCCATCCGTGGATTTATCTTCGCGATGTTGGTGGGTATCGTAGTAGGAACATATTCTTCCTTGTTTATCGCAACGCCAATCTTGGTTGACAGTGTAAGTAAAAAAGACATCGAAGAAATCGAAAGTCGTCACAAAGGAGAACAAGCTTAGTCTTTTCTCAATACATAAAAAAAAGGGTTGTCATTATGACAACCCTTTTTTTTATGGTATTTATTTTTTTGTAATGTCTTTTAAAATGGCTTTGTTGGAGTAGTTGATGACTTTTAAAACGATGGGTAAGTTTTGTTTTGTCTTTCCTTCTATGATGTATACTTTTCCGCCATCTAAAGGTTTGTTGCTCATATCAAAATCTACATCGCCGTGGGTTAGTGTGGCTCTAATGTCGGCGGTGTCAACCCATTTTTCATTTAGTTTTTTGGTAGCCAAACTGTCGTAATGAAAAGGTTTGTTCCTCAGGTCGTTCAGCACCCTGGAGTTGGGGAAATAGTTGCATCGGGTATCTTTGCCGCTCCAAATTAAGACTACAAAAAACATACCGATACTAAAGCCTACCAAATAGTAAGCAAATCGTTGATAAAACTTCATAATTGATTCTTTTCAGCAAAAGTAATCAATGTTAGAGTTACAGTAAATAACGAAGCGCATTATTTTAAAAGACAATCAAATTAATGTCGTTGTCCGGCAAGTTAAACCAATCGCCTATGGCTTTGTTGGTCAAAATACCGTGGTAGAGGTAAACACCGTTTTTCAATCCTTTATTGCATCTGATAGCGCTTTCTAATCCGCCGTCTTCTGCAATTTGAAGTAGATAAGGTGTGATAATATTGCTGATCGATAACGAAGCCGTTTTAGAATAACGAGACGGAATATTCGGTACGCAATAATGAATCACGTTGTTTTTAATAAAGGTAGGCGATTCATGTGTGGTCACTTCCGAAGTTTCAAAGCAACCACCGGTATCAATGCTCACATCAACAATCACAGCACCTTTTTTCATGTGTTCTACCATTGTTTCGGTTACTACTACCGGACAGCGGTCTTTACCACGCATCGCACCTACTGCTACATCACATCTTCTTAATGCTTTGAGCAACGATTTGGGTTGTATGGTAGAAGTGAATATTCTTTGGTTCAAATTGTTTTGCAAACGACGCAATTTGGTAATGGAATTGTCAAACACTTTAACATTGGCACCCAAACCTAAAGCTGTTTTAGCGGCAAATTCGCCTACGGTTCCCGCGCCTAAAATTACGACATCAGTAGGCGGCACCCCGGTGATATTACCTAAGAGTAATCCTTTGCCGAATTCGTTGTTAATCATCAACTCGGCAGCAATCAAGACAGAAGCAGTACCGGCTATTTCACTCAACGATTTTACAGCAGGATAGGAACCATCTTCGTCTTTGATGTATTCAAAGGCTAAAGCGGTTACTTTTTTCTTGGATAAAGCTTCGAAATATTCCTTTTTTCGGGTTTTTAATTGGATAGCCGAAATGACAATCGCATTCTGGTTCACCATAGCAATTTCTTCTATCGTTAAAGGTTCTACCTTCAGAATCATTGGACAACTGAACACTTTTTTGGTATCATTGGTAATGATGGCTCCGGCATCGCTGAACTCTTTATCAGTATAACTCGAACTCAGTCCGGCTCCGGCTTCAATCATTACTTGGTGTCCGTGTGAGGTTAATGAATTCACCGCATCAGGCGTTAGGCAAATACGTCTTTCTTGGTAAGAAGTCTCTTTGGGAATGCCGATAAACAAATCGCTTTTATGACGAAAAATTTCTAACTTTTCCTCTTGCGGCAGCAATTGTTGCTTGGTGAATGGGGTTAAAGACATAACGGACAATGAATTTAGCTCGAAAGTACGAAAAAAATAGTAATGTCAATATCAAAAATTATCATAAGTCTAATTGAATATTGCCATTGTCATTGTTTCGCATTGTCAACTCAATCTCAAAATTCTTTTGCCGTCAGGTGCTGTAGTAAGGTCAATAGTCGAGTAGTTATCCGGAAGTAAATTCGGAATCTTTTCAGCCCATTCAATAAAGCACCAATGTCCGGAGTACAAATACTCGTCGATGCCCATATCTAAGGCTTCGGCTTCCGATTTCAATCGGTACACATCGAAGTGACAAACGTATTGGTTACCATCGGCTTGGTATTCATTTACCAATGAAAAAGTCGGACTGCTGGTAGTGTCTTTTACGCCTAAAGTTTTCGCCAAAGCTTTGATCAAAGTGGTTTTGCCCATGCCCATTTGACCATTAAAAATAATCACTTTGTGTGGGTTTTCGGCTATGATTTTTTGAGCGACTTCTTGTATTTCGTTAATTGAAAAGATGATTTCCATTACTATGCTTTTTGGTACTAGATAAATGGCCAATGCGCCTGCTGGCTCCTTCGCTAACCCGAGGCCTGCTTAGCGGGACGAATTGAACGAAGTTAAACAGTCTACTAGACTGTTTTTTAACGCTCGGCCCTATTTCGGATTAAACACTAAAAACGGTACAATCATTTCTTCTAACGAAATACCTCCGTGTTGGTAAGTATTGCGGTAGTAACTCACATAATGATTATAGTTGTTTACATAGGCCAAAAATAAATCATTCTTCGCAAAAATGTAAGAACTGCTCATATTAATCGTAGGCAAACCTATTTTTTTAGGATCTTTTACGGCATACACGTCTTTATCTTCATAGGTTAAACTGCGACCCGTTTTGTAGCGCAAGTTCAAACTGGTGTTTTTATCGCCGATTACTTTCGAGGGATTCTTAACGTTTATGGTACCGTGATCGGTGGTGATGATTAGCTTAAAACCTAATTTTTGGGCTTGCTGGATGATTTCCAGCAAAGGCGAATTTTTAAACCAACTCAACGTAAGCGAACGATACGCTTTGTCATCGGAAGCCAATTCTTTTACCACATCCATTTCGGTTTTGGCGTGCGACAGCATATCAACAAAATTGTAAACCACCGTTACCAGTTGGTTGTCTTTAAGTGCTTTAAAGTTGTCCGCCAGTTTTTTTCCGCCGGCCAAATTGGTTATCTTGAAATAATCTTGTTTGATGTTCAGTCCTAAACGTTTCAAATGTGCCGTTAAGAAATCGGCTTCATGCAAGTTTTTGCCGCCTTCGTCGATGTCATTTTTCCAATATTGCGGAAATTGTTTTTCCATTTCCAATGGCGTCAATCCCGAGAAAATCGAATTTCTGGCGTATTGTGTCGCCGTAGGTAAACTAGCGTAATAAGGGATTTCTTTTTCCAATTTGTAATGATTGGCCACTACACTTTCCATGGCTTTCCATTGGTCGTAGCGTAAATTATCGATTACCACAAACAAAACGGGCTTGTCCTTTTTGACCAATTCCGGCACCACCAATTCTCTGAAAAGCGTATGTGATTGTATAGGCTTATCGGCTTTGTTTTCAAACCAACTTTCGTAATTGCGCTCTATGAATTTTCCAAACTGTACATTGGCTTCTACTTTCTGACTTTCCAAAATTTCAAACATGCTTTGGTCGTTGATGTTTTCCAATTCCAATTCCCAAAACAATAGTTTTTTATACAATTCTACCCAGTCTTCGTAGCTGTTTACCATAGCCAATTCCATAGCGATTTTGCGGAATTCCTTCTGGTAATCCAAAGTAGTTTTCTCCGAAATCAATCGCGAATGGTCGAGGTTTTTTTTCAAACTCAACAAAATCTGATTCGGATTTACCGGCTTAATCAAATAGTCAGCAATCTTAGAACCTATCGCTTCTTCCATTATATATTCTTCTTCACTCTTGGTAATCATAATCACCGGTGTAGAAGATTTTTTCTCTTTCATCTCCGATAAGGTTTCGAGTCCGCTCATACCGGGCATGTTTTCATCCAGGAAAACGATGTCAAAATTTCCGTCTTCATAAGCATCAATCGCGTCTCGGCCATTGTTATAAGTGGTAACTTGGTAGTTTTTACTTTCTAAAAATAAGATGTGCGGTTTGAGTAAATCAATCTCGTCATCCACCCAAAGTATTTTGATTTTGTCCATGTATCGTAGTTATTTTGGTGCAAATTACTATTTATAAAACGCAGTATTATTAAAATTATTATAAAATCTTAAAATCTTTTTCCAAGTATTTCCTAATAAAAAATGCCGCCTAAGGCAGCACTTTCTAATGTAACCCAATACATTAAATTACTCACTTGGTTTTACAGGTGTTGATACCTAAGAGCGGATATAGCGGACAAAAGCTCACCAAACTGGTTAGTAAAAATACCGTACCAAAAGCCAGCAGGATATAGCCCAAAGTGCCGCTTACCGTGCCCGAAAAATACAGATAGGCGAATACAGCAGCCAAAATGACTCTAATGCCTCGATCTAAAGTTCCCATGTTTTTTTTCATAGTTGTAAGTATAAGTCGTTGATTAATAATCTGTAAATGAATAGTAAATGTAAAAAAGATAAATTTCACTGTACATGATTTTTATCATATCCTTTTTTAGTCGAAATTTACCAATCCAAAAGCACTTTATTTATGATGGATATTCTCAAAGAAAACTACGGATTTATTTTTGAAGAAAAATTAATCGAAGAAATTGCAGTAGCTTCTACTTTAAGAACCTTTGAAGAAGGCGATATATTGATCGATTTCGGCGATTATATCAAGTTTATGCCTTTGTTGATTTCCGGTGCTATTAAAATTCTAAGAGAAGATTTTGATGAAGGAGAATTGTTGCTTTATTTCTTAGAAAAAGGCGATACCTGTGCCATGACGATGGCTTGTTGTTTGGGTGAAACCAAAAGCGAAATCCGAGCCGTTGCCGAAACCAAAGGCGAAGTCGTTATGATACCCGTAGCCAAAATGGAAGAATGGTTGGGCAAATACAAAAGTTGGCGCAACTACGTTTTTAACAGCTACAATAATCGCTTGAAAGAAATGTTGATGGCCATCGATAATTTGGCGTTTATGAATATGGATGAAAGGCTTTATAATTATCTTTTAGATAAAGCCCAAATCAATAAAACCGATTTTATTCAAAATACCCATCAGGAAATTGCGTACGATTTGCATACCTCGCGCGTGGTGATTTCCCGATTGCTGAAAGCCTTGGAGAATGAAGGAAAAATCAAGCTCCATCGCGCTTCTATAGAGCTTGTTCGTC
>JBIIXM010000267.1:0-3033 GCA_044338435.1 Flavobacterium sp.
TCGGGTTATGAGCCCGACGAGCTGCCTACTGCTCTATCCCGCGATGTTTCGAGTGCAAATATACAACGAATATCAATAAATGCAACAAAAAACAGAAAAAATCTTTTTTTCTTCTATTGGTCTGATATGACTACCTTTGCAAAAAATAAATCAGATTACATGACTCACAAAGCAGGCTTCGTTAACATTATCGGTAACCCCAACGTTGGAAAATCAACGCTAATGAATGCCTTTGTGGGCGAAAGATTATCTATTATTACCTCTAAAGCGCAAACCACGCGTCACAGAATTTTAGGAATCGTAAACGGAGAGGATTTCCAAGTAGTGCTTTCGGATACGCCCGGAATTATCAAACCGGCTTACGAAATGCAAAAATCCATGATGGACTTCGTGAAGTCGGCTTTTGAAGATGCCGATGTGCTGATTTATATGGTGGAAATAGGCGAGAAGGAACTCAAAGACGAAGACTTTTTCAATAAAATCATACATTCCAAAATTCCGGTGTTATTGTTGCTCAACAAAATCGATAAATCCAACCAAGAACAACTGGAAGAACAAATCGATTTGTGGAAAACCAAAGTGCCGAATGCCGAAATTTTCCCTATTTCCGCGTTGGAAAATTTCAACGTTAAAGAAGTTTTTGATCGCATTTTGCAATTGTTACCGCAATCGCCACCGTATTATCCTAAAGATGCGCTAACCGATAAACCGGAGCGTTTCTTTGTAAACGAAACCATACGCGAGAAAATCTTATTGAACTACGATAAAGAAATTCCATATGCCGTTGAAATCGAAACCGAAGAGTTTTTGGAAGACGACAAAATCATCCGAATCCGTTCCGTCATTATGGTAGAGCGCGATACCCAAAAAGGGATTATCATCGGTCACAAAGGCAGCGCTTTGAAGAAAGTCGGCATGCAGGCTCGTGAAGATTTAGAGCAGTTCTTCGGCAAACAAATCCATATAGAGTTGTATGTTAAAGTCAACAAAGATTGGAGAAGTAATGCTTACCAATTGCGTCGTTTTGGTTACAACCAAAAATAATTCAGTCTTTAATAACGTCTAAAAAGATGGCTTCCAATTCGTCGGTTTGGGAATGGCCTCTTTCTCGTATTTGACGGGCTACGACATACAATAAAAACCAAACAATTACCATAATAAACATCACCACTAAATCCATAGTCATTGGTTCGTTCAGCGAATAGTTAGATAAGCCAAACATGCCGAATAAAATAAAAATACCGGCAACTACAAAATGTAAAAACACAAACATCGTCCACAATGTTTGATCGGGACCAAACAAGCCGCGAATGTGCGTGGCATTTTTTTCGTTTCCTTCTTTTTCTTCCAATTCAATACTCAAATGAGGTGACCAATACTGTCTCTTTTCTGCAGAAAAAGTAAACTGTATGTGATTGTTTCTCACTTTCATCAAAAAGTCTGTCGACTGGTTTTTTTGTCGGTAGTTTACAAATTTTTCCCTGACGATTTCAATATTTTGGTCGATGTCTTTAAAAAACCGAGGGCGAAGTCTAACTTCTTGTTGCGTGTCCATAAAAGGTTTATTTGGTGGTTAAAGCAATACTAAAAATAATAAAATAATTGAATTTGTGCTCTTTAATACTACCTTTGCACCATATTTAAAATGATTATGAACAATATTGTAGCCATAGTAGGAAGACCTAACGTAGGGAAATCCACTTTTTTTAACCGTTTAATCAAAAGAAGAGAAGCCATTGTAGATTCAGTTAGCGGTGTGACGCGCGACAGAAATTACGGCAAAAGCGAATGGAACGGCAAAGAATTTTCGGTGATTGATACCGGTGGTTATATCAAAGGTTCAGATGATATTTTTGAAGGTGAAATCCGTCGTCAGGTGGAATTGGCCATTGATGAAGCCGATGCGATTATTTTTGTAGTCGATGTCGAAGAAGGAATTACACCCATGGACGCTGAAGTGGCCAAGCTTTTAAGAAAAGTAACCAAGCCTATCTTACTAGCAGTAAATAAAGTGGACAACGCTATGCGCGAAAAAGACGCCGTGGAATTCTATAATTTAGGCTTAGGCGAATATTATACGATTGCCAGTATCAGCGGTAGTGGAACTGGAGAATTGCTAGATAAGTTAGTCGAAGTATTACCGGAATTACCGGAAGTAACCGAAGAGGAAGAAGCCTTACCGCGTTTTTGTGTAGTAGGTCGTCCGAACGCCGGTAAATCGTCTTTCATCAATGCCTTAATAGGTGAAGATAGATTCGTAGTAACCGATATCGCCGGAACCACAAGAGATTCTATCGATACCAGATACAATCGTTTTGGATTCGAATTTAGTTTGGTAGATACCGCCGGAATCCGCAGAAAAGCAAAAGTAAAAGAAGATTTAGAATTCTATTCGGTAATGCGTTCAGTGCGTGCTATTGAACATTCGGATGTTTGTATTTTACTAATCGATGCTACTCGTGGTTTTGAAGGTCAAGATCAAAGTATTTTTTGGTTGGCCGAAAAGAATCGTAAAGGCGTTATTATCTTAGTGAATAAATGGGATTTGGTCGAAAAAGATACCATGTCAACCCGTGATTACGAAGCCAAAATCCGTGAAGAATTACAACCTTTTACCGATGTGCCGATTATCTTTACTTCAGCATTAACCAAACAACGTTTGTTAAAAGCTCTGGAAGGAACTGTAAAAGTTTTTGAAAACAGAAAACAACGCATCCCAACCTCCAAGTTCAACGACTATATGTTGAAATTAATTGAAGCTTATCCGCCGCCGGCTTTAAAAGGGAAATATGTAAAAATCAAGTATTGTATGCAGTTGCCAACACCAACACCGCAGTTTGTGTTTTTTGCCAATTTACCGCAATACGTGAAAGAACCGTACAAGCGTTTCTTAGAAAACAAAATCCGTGAAAACTGGGATTTCTCGGGGGTGCCGATTGACATCTACATCCGCGAAAAGTAAAAACTGTTAAATTTTCGTAAGAAATTTTCACATTCCATACTAAAATAAGAATTTAGCCGTTATTATGCTTT